>JABMPV010000013.1 GCA_013202595.1 bacterium | reverse complement strand
TCGTCGGTGTTTGTTGTTTCTTCTAGGTGTTTTTTGTCCGATGACTGATGACCGACGATTGATGACTGTAAATCTGATGACTGATGACCGATGACTGATGACCGACAACCGACAACCGGTGGCTCAGATCTCCGAGAAGAAGGCTCCCGGGACGTACTCGCCCGACGGGGTGAACTCGGCGGGGTCGATGCCGGTCAGCGATGTGATCTGCCAATGGGGCAGCCAGGAACCCGATGTGCGGTACTCGGTGAGGAGGCGGACACCGAGTTCCGTGTCGTAACACTCCCGCAGTTCGCCCGGGGTCGAGGTGAAGACGAAACAGTGGGCTGATCGGCCGGCGATCGTGGCAGCGTCCGCGGATGTCACGCTCGGAGTCGTGCCGGCGAACCCCGGTGGGGCGTCGTCGGTGAAGGTTCCCACGAGGTCGAAATGCGGGCCGAACAGGAGTGGTTCGAAGCCCTCGCCACGCGGCAGGATCTCCGTGTCACAGCGCCGGGCCTCTTCACCGGCGAAGGCCTGGGCGCAAAACCAGTGCTCGGTGCCATCTTCGGAGTTGAGCCACATGTGGTGGACCTTCGTGCCCGGGTCGGCATCCCTGGCCACACTCGTGATCGACACGCGGCGTCCGGGGATGTCCCGGCAGATCACCCGGATGGTGGGCGCTCCGACGCTCCCGACCGTCGAGTAGTCGATCCCGGTGGCGCAGAACGGCGTGGACTCGAAGACCGTTGCGAGCGCCGCCACCGTGTCGAGCGGTTCGTCCCAGGCACGGGAGAACCCCGTTTCCATGGGCGGGTCCGTCGTGGTGAGCGGCGGGCCGGTGGGCAGGGTCGTCGTTGTCGCCTGTGAGGTGGTCGTGGTCTGAGCAACCGATGTGGTGGATGAAGGGCGAGTGGTGGTGGACGGTGTCGTCGCGACAGTGGTCGACTCCTGAGCTTCGTCGGCGAACGTCCCACTGCCGCAGGCCGTGAACATCAGGACGATGGCCACCCACCCGGCTGCAGATCGCCGTCTCATCGCAAGCGCAGCCACCGGAACGAGAGCGGGTCGACGGTCGTGACGAAGCCGTTCAGATCCGCGTCGCTCACCGATTCGCCGGTGGATTCGTCGATTGCGAACCTCCCGTCGAGAGCGGAGAGTCTGATCTCTTGGAGATCTCCGGTCACGTTGGCGAGCACCAGCGTCTCCCGGTCCTCCCACGACCGGATGAACGCGAGAACCGCGTCCGTGCCCGGGTCGAGGATCTCGAAGCCGCCCAGACCCATCTCGGGGGACCGGCGGCGGGCGGCGAGCATCTCCCGCACCCAGTTGAGCAGCGAGTCCGGGTCGTCCGTTTCCGCCTTCACGTTCACGACATCTGGTGCGAACCGGGGGTCATGGACGAGGGGCAGGTAGAACGCGGCAGGGTCGGCGTCGGAGAATCCCGCCCCCGTGCCCGGCTCCCACTGCATCGGAGTGCGCACGCCGTCGCGATCGAACAACTGATAGTCGTCGCCCATACCGATCTCGTCGCCGTAGTAGAGCACGGGACTCCCGGGCAGGGACAACAGCAATCCGTGCAGCAGTTCGATGACCCTGAGGTCGCCGTCGAGCAGTGGAGCGAGACGCCGGCGAATGCCCAGGTTCATTCGCATCAGTGGGTCGGGGGCGAATCGATCCCACAAGAACCTCCTGTCGTCCTCGCTGACCATCTCGAGGGTCAATTCGTCGTGGTTGCGCAGGAAGATGGCCCACTGGGTTCCCTCGGGGATCTCCGGTGTGGCCTCGAGGATCTCGACGATGTCGCGCACGTGGCCCCGGGCGACGGCCATGTACAGGCGAGGCATCACGGGGAAGTGGAAGTTCATGTGGCACTCGTCGCCGTCACCGAAGTAGTCGACGACCTCGGCGGGCCACTGGTTCGCCTCCGCGAGCAGGACCTTGTCGCCGAATTCCTCGTCGACGACGCGGCGGATCTTCCGCAGGAACTCGTGGGTCTCGGGGAGATTCTCTCCGTTGGTGCCGTCGCGCTCGTACAGGTAGGGCACTGCATCGAGCCGGAATCCGTCGAAGCCGAGACCGAGCCAGAAGCGGACGATGTCGAGCATTGCATCGCAGACCTCAGGGTTGTCGAAGTTGAGGTCGGGTTGATGGGAGTAGAAGCGATGCCAGAAGTAGGCACCGGCCTCGTCGTCCCATGTCCAGTTGGAGGTCTCGGTGTCGAGAAAGATGATCCGGGCCTCGGACCACCGGTCCGGGGTGTCGTTCCACACGTACCAATCACGCTTGCGGGACCCCGGCCGCCGCGCCTCCTGGAACCATGCGTGCTGATCGGAGGTGTGGTTGACGACCAGGTCGGAGATCACTCGCATGCCCCTGGCATGAGCGGCATCGAGGAGAGCGACCACGTCATCGATGGTTCCCAATTCCGGGTGGACGGCGCGGAAGTCGCTCACGTCGTATCCACCGTCTCGGAGTGGTGAGTCGAATATCGGCGGCACCCAGATGCAGTCGATACCGAGCCATTGGAGGTAGTCGAGCTTCTCGGTGAGGCCCGCGAGGTCCCCGATGCCGTCGCCATTGGAGTCCCGGAAGGCGCGCGGCGGGACCTCGTAGAAGACGGCGGAGCGATACCAGGGCGCACTCATGCGCCCAGAAACCTACCTCAGTCCGTGGCGGTGCGCGTCTCGAGGATCAGGGAGCGGAGGCCGTCGAGCAGCCTGCCGATCTGATTACGGTGGCGGTCGTCGATCAAACGCAGATGCTCATCGAACTTGACGCGCGGCGCATCGATCATCACTTGAGGGGTGTTGACGGTTCGCACGTCGTTGTGGAGCAGCTTGTCGCGCAGGTGCATCTGTGATCTCAGCGTTCCGAAGCGGCCTCCCGCACCGAGGACGGCCGCCGGTTTGAGGTCGAGGGGAGGGCCGGGGAGGCCGCCCGAACGTGACGCCCAGTCGATGGCGTTCTTGAGCGCACCGGTGACCGAGAAGTTGTACTCAGAGCGCGCAAACCGTCACATCATCAGGGGCTATCTCGGCGGCAGCCCGGAGAAGAGCGGTGTTGCACGAACCGGTTCTCAGGCTGCCCGAGATGCCCAGGATCGAGATCGTTTCCATGGCGTCTCCTCGTCGGTCGAGGCCACCAATCGCACGGTGCCCGCCGGCATTCCCTCCTGCGGTCCCGTCTGGCTTGCCCGGACCGGGCGGCTATTCAGAATCGGGGTCGAGTGGCCGCGCCATGCGGTAGTGGGGCGTCCCGTCGACGGCTTCATAGGGATCGCCCACCCGCCCGAAGCCTTCGTGGCGGAAGAATCCGTGGGCCAGCGCAGGCACGGCTGCCGTCAGTGAAGCCGCGCCCGAGTCGGTCGCCGCGGCGATGCAGGCGTCCAGCAGGAGATGGCCGATGCCCCTGCCCCGATGGCCGTGTTCCACGGCAACGCCCGTCACCTCGACCGAGGATCCCGCCCCCGGCACCTGAGCAGGGATGAGCGTGGCGACTCCGATCAGCACGTCGTTGCGATACGCCCCGAAATGCATGCTGGCTGAGTCGTGATCGCCGGCGTGCACGACCGATGTGCCCGGTCCGGCGGGATTGAGCAATGCATGGCGGAGGGTGAGTGCACGCGCCACGTCGATCTGTTCGATCGAATACCCGGGGTCGTCGGGAGCGCCCATCTCTCCGGAGCATATCTGGTGCGTGCTCTGATGGCCGTCAGCCGGGTACGGTTCTGGAGCGCAGCAGACGGGGTGCACTCTCCGACTCGGGATCGCAGGCGCGGTCCGGCGGAGGCCCCTATACGTAGCGATCACGAGACCGTCGAGGAGGACTGCCACATGATGCGTCGACTCAAGGGAGCGATGATCGTCTTGCGCGTGCTGCTGCCCGTGCTGATTGCGATCGCACTGATCCTGGTCACGTGGCTGACCGTGCGTCAGGTGTCCGAAGCCACCCGGCAGTACGGAGAGGAGTTGAGCGCCCAACTCGACGAGATCCGTGAAGCGGTCGAGCAGGCGAACGAGGGCCTACAGGCGATCGGGTCGTTTGCGGCAGCCGCAACCGGAGCGGCCGACGCGCTCATCGATCGTGTCGGGGCTCTGGCTGATTCGGTTTCGATCCCGCTCCCCGAGATCGAGATCCCTCCGTTCGAGATACCGATCATCGATGTGGAGATCGATCTGCCCGATTTCACCCTGGGAGCGGGTTCGCTGGACATCCCCATTCCCGGTGTCGAGCAACTCAAGGAGTTGACCGGGCGTCTCGCCGAGGCGGGTCGCGAACTGGGCGACCCCGTTGTGAAGATCGCCCAACTCGCCACGGTGCCCGAGAGCTTGGAAGAGGCGGCCGGTGACACGGTCGAGTACGCAAGTGAGGTGCGTTCGTCCATGTGGGCCGCGCTGCGCTGGATCCTGGCGATCGCTCTCTTCGGGGCCCTCGTGTGGGCGATTGCCGCGGTGCGACCCATCACCGACGAGCTGCGATTGGGATGGGCGATGATGCGCGGCAAGGACACCGACACCCTGGTCGAAAGTCTCGAGGACCGGGTGCGCCGCCTCGAAAAGCAGATGGCCAAACTGCGCTGACGGGTCGCCGCGTATCGGCCGATGGCCGATTCGTAAGGCGACCTTGCCCCTCCCGACGAGTCGGGAGGGTTGCTCCCGGTCATGTTGCCGCCGCGAAGCTGGGGGAGGGGGGCCAGTACGGCCAGGTTCTGAACAACCAGGTGGCGATGAGCGGCCACTGACGCGTAGGGTCCAATCCGGACAGGCCTGTGACCCGTGGAGGACCGATGCGACGCCGTACCTACGAGGGCGAGACCGATGTTGGGCTGCTGCAGGCGTTCAACGCGGCGGCGATTGCCGCCACCGGTGGGTGCGGGTACGTGCACCCCGGCGACATCCCACATCGGCTGTTCAACGGCAACAAACTCTTCGAACCCGCCGAGGTGATGACTGTGTGGGAGGACCGGGTCGGCGTCGCCGCCTGGGTGCTGGTGGGGCCACGCCATCGGTCGTACGACGCCCAGGTGCGACCCGACATGCGAGGCGGGGTATTCGAGCGCGAGGTGCTGGAGTACGCCGACACCCGCACCGCCGAACTGATGCGCCTCCACGGCATCGAAAGCAATCAGATGCTGGGTGACGCCTTCCGGTGCGATCTGACCCGGATCGGGCTGCTCGCGGAGATGGGATGGGAGTCCGACGGCGAACCCCCCTATGTGATCAACCGGGCGCGGATCGCCGACCTGGCTCCGCCAATGATCCCTGACGGTTACTCGATCCGCCCCGTCGCCGGTGTGGAGGAGGCCGCAGCGGTGGCCGATCTCCACTCGGCCGCCTTCCCCGGGGCCGGCTGGACGCCTGAGCTGTACCGGCAAGTGATGGAGTCTCCCGGCTACGACCCCGGGCGAGAGTTGGTGGCGGAGGCGGCCGATGGAGAGCTCGCGGCTTTTGCGGTGACCTGGTACGACAACCTCAATCGGACGGGCCTGCTGGAGGCGGTGGGTACCCATCGCGATCATCAGCAGCGTGGGTTGGGGAAGGCGGTCGTGAGGTTTGCCGCCCGCCATATGGCCGACGCCGGGATGGAGTTCGTCATCGTCGCCAATGAAGGGTCGAACGCTGCATCGGAGGCTCTGTACCGCAGCGCCGGATTCAAGCCATGGCACCTGCTCGACGGCTACGTGAAAGCGATTGGCTGATCGGCACCCAATCGATGTCGGCTCTCCTGCAGAGGGGTTCCGAGGAGCGGCGGGCCTCGATCAGTCGGTGGCCTTTGCCCGTAGTGCGGTGACGTACGCGGCGCGCACGGCAAAGGCCTGCCGCACCTCGCCGGTGATGTCATCGAAGAATTCGGTGCGGAACGCAGGATCTGTGACCAGGTACACGGCGAAGTACATGCCGGAGAATCCTGCGAGGAACGCGGCCACCTTCATCAGTTCGGAAGTGACGGCGACCTCCCGGCCGAACAACCCGATGGTGCCGAGGACGTCGGCCGGAGCCTGCGTCCAGGTCTCGATCACCTCGAGGCGGATGGTCAGCAGGCCGAAGGCGACGAAGAATCCCCCGATGAGGGTCGCAGCCAGGATGACCCGCAGGCCCTGGACGAACAGCACCACCAGCCCGGCATTGCCCCATTGACGCGACGTGGGTTCGGGCACGAAGTCCAGCCCATCGCAGGGCAGACCTTCGGCTGGCGTGCCGACGATCGCCGCTTCCACCTGGCCGGCGTCGAACTCGGCGAGCGGGCGGATCTCGCCGGGCAGTCGAGCGAGGATGAAGATGGCGCCGACGACGGCGAACATGCCGAGCACGGCGGCCAGCGTGGCTCCGTTGAACGTGCTGGCCATCTGCCAGACCTCGGCGTTGATGAACAGGAAGACGAACGCCACCAGCAGCAGAGGGAGCCCCCGGGCCACCAAGCGCAGGGTGTCGCGGAACTGACGGGCCATGCGGACGGCACCCCATCGGGCCATCGGCACCAATCCATACGATGTCGCCAGGTAGATCGCGGCCAGGATCCCCAGGTTGACCGCGATGGTGGCCAGGCCGTCGATCCACTCGCCGCCGAAGAGGACAGGGAGGAACGCCGGCACCAGCACGAACACGGCCATCTCGGGGATTCCGACATGGTCCGGCCGGGCCAGTAGAGGGCGGCCCCGCCGGTGGTTGATCAGAGCCCATACGCCGACGAGCAGGGCGAGGCCTGCGATCTCGGCGAGGCGGTTGGCCCACCACGGCCATTCCAGCTTTCCGCTGCCGAACGCTTCCACCAGGAAGATGAACGTGAGCAGGGGTATCGCCCGGGTGAGCACGTCCCGGCTGGCGCTGTAGTGGTCGATGAAGTGGGGGATCCCACGGCGCGTCAACCAGCGCTCGATGTCCCGTTCCCGATCGGCAGTCAACTTGCTCACGCTCCGAGGATACGACCGGGACCACCCGGGCGCCCAACTGCCGTGTTGACAGGGCTCACGGGCTTGTAACTACACTCCTGTAATCATTCGCGACGGAGGTACCCGTGGTCTTGACGGCAGACACCCGCACGACCGAGGAAACGGCCGTGATCACTGCGGTCACCGAGCGCTACACCCGTGCCGGGTCCACCGTCATCGAGTCGTCCTTTGACGCCGTCTCGGGCGTTCACGGTCTCCCGGGGCACGCAATCGTCGCCGCCGAAGTCGGTGTCATCGAATGTGTCGTCGGTGAGAACGTCGATCCCGCCGACCTCGGCGCCGGCATCACGCGGCTCGCTGCCGACGGCTGGGCCATCACCGTGCTGATTCCGACCCATCGCATCGGCGAGGCCCATGCCGGCCTCCGGCGGCGGCCTGCCCGTCTCCAGCCCTGGTGGGTTGAGGACAGCGGTCGTGTGAGATTCGGAGCCTGGGAAGTACCCTGATCGGGCACCATGCCCGTACCGCTCTACACCCAAACTGTCATCGCGTTCATTTGGGACTATGACCGAACGCTGATCCCCGGCAACCAGCAAGAGCCGCTGTTCGACGCCTACGGAGTCGACACCGATGCCTTCTGGTTCGAGGTCGACGGCCTCATGGAGCACTATCGGCGCCAGGGGGCCATGATCTCGCGGGACAGCGCCTACCTGCTCCACATCCTGTCCTACGTGGACGCAGGGATCTTCGAGGGCCTCACCAACGATCGCCTGTATGAGTTGGGCGCCGAGATCGTGCCCAGCCCCGGAATCCCCGAGTTCTTCGACGCCACACGGGACTACATCGCCTCGGTGCCCAGGTACAAGACGCAGGGGATCACAGTCGAGCACTACGTCGTGTCCACCGGCATGCGCCCGATGATCGAAGGCTCGTGCATCGCCCCACACATCGACGGCATCTGGGCCAATGCCTTCATCGAACGGCTGGCTCCCCCCGGGTACCTCGAGCATTTCGATGTCGATTCCGGCCCGAGACGAATTTCGCACCTCGGCTACACCGTGGACAACACGGCCAAGACGAGGGCGGTGTTCGAGATCAACAAGGGTGCCAACAGGAATGCCGGCACCGATGTGAATGCCCGGATGTCCGAGGAACAGCGCAGAGTGCCGATGAGTCACATGGTCTACATCGCAGACGGCCCCAGCGACGTCCCCGTCTTCTCCATCCTCAATCAGCAGGGTGGCAAGACCCTCGGTGTGTACACCACCGAGCCGCGCAACAACTTTCGCCAGGTCAAGGACCTGCAGGAGCAGGGTCGAATCCAAGGCATGGCCAAGGCCGACTTCCGGGAAGGCGAGGCTGCATACCTGTGGCTCATGGACAGCCTCGACCAGATCGCCAGCGAGATCGTCGACGCCAGGACTCAAGCCTTCGCCGACATCCCCAATCCTCCCGGTCACGTCTGATAGGGCACACCGGCGATCTGTAGCGTTGAGCCAGATCCCCAGGAGGTGCGCATGCAGGTCGCGGGTAGTTCGGCTCTCATCACGGGTGGAGCGTCAGGTCTCGGTGAAGGCACCGCACGGCGGCTTGCCGCCGCCGGAGCATCGGTTGCCCTGCTCGACCTCGAGTCGTCGCCGGGGGCCCGGATCGCCGATGAACTCGGCGGGTTCTTCGTCCCGGCCGACGTCACCGACCCTGCCGCCGTCGCAGGCGCCGTCGCCGCAGCGGCCGAGGCGCTCGATGGCATCGACATCTGTGTGAATGCAGCCGGAGTGGCGCCCGCGCACAGGACCATCAAGCGCGATGGCACACTGTTTCCTCTCGACCTGTTCGAGTTCGTCGTGCGCGTCAACCTGCTGGGCACCTTCGATGTGTGTCGGAACGTGGCAGGTGTGATGGCGACCAACGAACCGGGCGAGGACGGGGAGCGCGGCGTGATCGTCAATGTGGCGTCGATCGCCGCATTCGAAGGCCAGGTCGGCCAGGCCGCCTACTCGGCATCCAAGGGCGGCGTGGCCGCCATGACCCTCCCGCTGGCCAGGGACCTCGGGTCGATCGGGGTCAGGGTGCTCACCATCGCACCGGGGATCATGGACACGCCGATGGTCGGCGGGATGCCCGAAGAGGTCAAGGAGAGCCTGGCCAAGATCCACGTCTTCCCTCAGCGACTCGGCCGTCCCGACGACTTCGCAGCACTGGTCCAGCACTGCATCGAAAACTCGCTCCTCAACGGCGAGGTGATCCGACTGGACGCCGGAGCCCGAATGGGCCCGAGATAGCGGTCGGCCTCCGGCCGACGGTCGTCAGTCATCAGTCATCAGTCGTCAGTCATCGGTCATCTGTTGTCGGTCGGTCGTCGGCTATCCGTCATCGCGATCTGGTCGCACGCGAGGAAGTGTGACGGACGACGTCGGACTGAGAACTGATGACCGACAGCCGACGACTGACAGCAGATGACCGCGCCCGCAGGGCGCCCGCCAAAGAACCCTTCACACCCGCCAAACGCGTGCCGATACACCCGATGCACCCGCCCAGGAGGCTGTCACGGCACTTCGTACCGAGCCGAGAACGAACCGGGATCGTGCAGAGCTCGCTGAGTCTCTGCTCGTCCTCGTCTTCGTCGCGCATTCGGCCGTCGTCTGGGCGATGGGTGACGCCTCCGTCTGGAAGTGGTCGATTGCCGGCATCCTTGCCGTGCTCACCGGCCTCGCCGTCACCGGGCTGGTCATGCCGCCTGATCCGATGCTGGCCCTCGTACGGGGTTCGCTCCTCGTGGCCACTCTGGTGCTGATCTCCGAAGAGGCCGGAGGAGCGTCTGGGTCCTTCGCCGCCTGGTACGGAGCCGTCGCTCTGCTCTATCCGATCACATTGCCGCGCCGCTACGCGCAGGTGGTGCCGATCGTGGTGCCGGGTGCGTATCTCGCCGTCGCTCTTCTGGGGAGCAACTCGATCCCGGCGACCCAGGCCCTCACGAGGGCCGGGATGCTGCTCGGTGTCGCCCTCGTCGCCCTGCTCCTCGGCCGCAGCGCCATCTTCATGAGCGAGCAAGTGAATCAGGTCCGCTCCCGGCTGCGGGAAGCCGAGGGAATGCTCGACGCAGCTTTCGCCACGGCCCAGACCGGTATGGCCGTCCTCGACCTCGGCGGCAGGATCGTGGAGGTCAATCAGGCCATGTGCGATCTGATCGGGGCGCCCCGATCGTCGGTGATCACCAGTTCATGGGTGCGGGTTGTCCACCCCGACGACCTGCGCAAGCAGGCGTCCAAGATCGAGCAGCTCATCAAGGGTGACGCGTGGTCATTCCAGGCAGAGACCCGCTTCCGCTCCCGTGATGGGCGCCTTGCCTGGGGGATGCTGGGGATTTCGACCATCGCCGACGATGTAGGCCGTCCGAAGTACTTGTTCGCCCACGTGATGAACATCACCGACCGGGTCCGAACGGAGCGCAAGCTGAAGGAGAGCGAGCTCCACTTCCGCACTCTCTTCGACCTGGCGCCCGTGCCTGTCTGGGAGATGGATCTGACCTCCATGGTCGATCATCTCGGAAGCCGGGCACTGCCGACGGACGGAGCCGTGCCGACCGAACTACTCGAAGAGATCGCAGGCTCTGTCTCTGTGGTCTCGGTCAACGAAGCCGCCCGTGCGCTGTTCGAGGCGAGGGACGATCAGGATTTCGCGGTGGCGGTGGCGGCCGGCCGTCTCGGGCCGGACGTGGTCAGGGCGATCGTCGGCCTCATCGCAACGGTTCGCGAGGGAACTCACCGGTATCAATTGGCGGTCTCCCTCAGTGATCTCAAGCGTCGGGTCCATCAGGGGGGCCTCAGGGTCATCGTGCCGAAGGTCGACGGCAAGCCGGCCTGGGGCCATGCCACGGCGGCCTTCGTCGACGACACAGGTCTGATGCGAGCCGAGAGCGCTCTGAAGCAGGTCGAGAATCGCCTCGGCACCGTCGTCAACGCCGCACCGCTTCTCCTGTGGGGCGTGGATTCCACCGGCGTCTTCACCCTCCTGGAGGGCCAGGGCGCCGCCGGCCTGGGTCTCGACGGTATCCAAGCCGTCGGACGGTCGGCATTCGAGGTCTTCCGCGATTCCCCGACCATTCCGGGCAACCTGAGAAGAGCGCTCAAGGGTGAGACATTCACGACGGTCGACCGGGCGGGCGACAGGATCTTCGAGTGTCGCTATGTCCCCGACATCGATGATCAGGCGGTCTCGGGAGTCGTGGGTGTCGCCTACGACGTCACGGACCGGACTCTTGCGGCGGATCGCCTTCGGGGCCTCGTCAAGAGCAAGGATCGCTTCGTTGCGACCGTGAGTCACGAGTTGCGGACCCCGCTCACCGCCGTCGTCGGGTTCGCCGACGAACTCAGGTCCGGTCTGGACACGCTCCAGAGCGAGGACATCAGGATGTACGTCGATCTCATCGCAGGCCAGGCCGGTGAGGTCGCCGATCTGGTCGAGGACCTGCTGGTCGCCTCTCGGATGGGTGACGACGAGGTACCGATCAGCAATGGAGCCAGCGATTTCTGGGAGCAGGTCGACTCCGTCCTCGTCGCCAGGCGGCTCGAGAACCCCGTGGCAACCGATCGGAGCAGTGGGCAGGCCAAAGTGTTCGCCGATCCCGTTCGAGTCAGGCAGGTGGTGCGCAACCTGCTCACCAATGCCGATCGATACGGTGGGACGGGCGTTGAAGTCACAATCGCTCGCGTCGGTGAGATGTACGCACTCAGCGTGTCCGACGACGGTCCCGGAGTGGTCGATGAAGAACGCCAGATGATTTTCGAGCCCTATCACCGCGGGCATGTGGAGGACGGGCGCGCCGAGTCGGTCGGACTGGGCCTCGCGGTATCGCGCCACCTGGCGCGGCGCATGGATGGAGACCTCACCTATGTGCGCCACAACAATCGTTCGGTCTTCACGTTGACTCTCCCCGCAGCCTGAGGCGGGGGATGGTGCCCCGGGGATACACTCCCGGTATGGAGCGACCCGCCCAATCCGCCGACGTCCGCGTTGGCCTGGTTCCCGATGCACCCGTCGACGCCGCCTGGCCCGACACGCAAGATCGACCGGTCGTCGTCGTCATTGATGCGTCCTCCGCTCTGGAGCGGCGCCTCCTCGAGAGCTGGGTGGCCCGGCTGCGGCCGGAAGGTGGTGCGGTCTCCATCGTGGCGATCCCTTCGTCACGTCGCAGGCGATTTGGCCGCCGCACCGTGTCTACCGAACTCAGGGAGGCCGTCGAGACCGGGGGTGATCCCCTCCTTCAGCCGCTCAGGGTGGCCTGGCTTGCGGCCGAGCGGAAGCGTCCACCGCGCCTGTTGAATCTGTTGACATTTGGCGATGTCCGCGATCCCAATCGCCTACTCCAGGAGTGGATTGTCCGGTTCAGGCCGGAACGCGTACGGATCATCGCAGGCGAACCCGCCCCGGCATCCGACCTCAAGCGTCGCTGGGCCGAAGCCAGGGCCCGCAGCCCCGAGGACCCATTCGATCTCGCAGAGTTCGTCGCCCTGCAGGCTTCCCTCGCTCTGGAACGGGCCGATCGCCAGTTGCGCGGCAACCGCTACAAGGTGCCTCGATTCCTTGCAGAGGACCTGTTCAGCCGGGGCTCGGTGCGCATGGGATTGCTACGTCTCGCGGAGCAGACCGGTGAGCCGATCCACACGCTGACCCGGCGCAGTGCCAGGTATCTCAAGGAGATCGCGGCCACCCACAGCACCTATGTCATCGACGTCGTAGCCGCTCTGATCAGGGTGCTGTACACCCAGGCCTATCACGACAGGATCCTCTACGACAAGGCCGAACTCGATAGCCTCGCCGAGTTGGGCCAGCACCACTCGCTGGTGTTCCTGCCGAGCCACAAGTCCAATCTCGACCATCTCGTGCTCACCTATGTGCTGTACGAGAACGGCCTCCCGCCCAATCACACCGCAGGCGGGATCAACATGAACTTCTTCCCGATCGGGCCGATCATTCGCAGGGCCGGGGTGTTCTTCATCAGGCGCTCATTCAAGGACAACCTTCCGTACAAGTTCGTTCTGAAGCAGTACCTCGACTACCTGCTCGCGAAGCGTTTCCCGCTGGAGTGGTTCATCGAGGGCGGCCGGTCGCGATCGGGCAAGCTGCGGGCGCCCCGGTACGGGATGCTCGCCTACGTGAGTGATTCGTACAGACGCGGCGCGTGCGACGATGCGGTCCTCATCCCGGTGTCGATCGCCTACGACCAGATCCAGGACGTCGGCTCGTATGCCTCCGAACAGCGGGGTGGGGCCAAGGAGCGGGAGAGCTTCTCATGGATGGTCAGGGCCATCAAGACGCTTCGCCGCCGACACGGCCGCATCGCACTTCGCTTCGGTGAGCCGATCTCGCTGGCTGCCACCTTCCCGCAGAGTGCCGGACCGGCGGAAGATCCCGACGAGCAGTCGCTCGACATCCGCAAACTGGCGTTCGAGGTGGCGGTGCGGATCAATCGGGTGACCCCCGTGACACCGATCTCGCTGGTGACTCTCGCCCTGCTCGGTGCGCGGGGCACTGCCCTCACGGTCGGCGAGACCATCGACTGGCTGGGGTCGTTCCGCACATTCGTCGAGGAGCGCGACCTGCCTGTCATCGACGATCTCCAACTGGATGAGGCAGATCACGTCCGGTCCGCTCTCGATGCTCTCGTCGACCACGGTGTCGTCAGCCGCTTCGATGGCGGCAACGAGACCGTGTACTCGATCGGGTCCGAGCAACACCTGGCGGCTGCGTACTACCGCAACACGATCATCCACTTCTTCACGACCGGTGCCATCGCGGAACTGGGTCTGGTCGCCGCATCCGAGGCAGACACCGGTCGGCTCGAGGTCTTCTGGGACAACGTGCTGGAGTTGCGCGATCTGCTGAAGTTCGAGTTCTTCTTCTCGGGTCGTGACGACTTCGTGGTCGAGGTCACCGAGGAAATCGCCCGGCACTCAGCCGACTGGGAGCAGATGGTGGAGGGCTCAGGGGAGGGTGCGCTCGATGTGCTGAGGTCGTTCCGCCCCTACACCGCCCACTGGGCGCTTCGGCCGTTCCTCGAGGCGTACCTGGTTACTGCCGACGTCTTGGCGATCCGGGACTACAGGGCTAAGGCCGATAGCAAGGCGCTGGTTTCCGAGGCGCTCGCGCTGGGGAAGCAGTATCTGCTGCAGCGCAGGATCGCCAGTCCCGAGTCGGTGTCGACGGTGTTGTTCGAAACGGCGGTATCCCTTGCCGACAACCAGGATCTCCTGGAAGGCGAGGGCCCCGATCTGCTCGATCGTCGGGTCGCGTTCGCAAGTCGACTCGCTGCGATCGCCAGGCGCATCGACACGATCGAGGCGCTGGCCCAGGCCAGAAGGGTGGGGTTGGAGTAGCCCGGGCGGCTACTTCTTGGACGACTCGTAGTACGGGTCGTCACCGGTCGAGTGATCTGTGACGTCGACGACCCGCATGATCTCGGGAACAGACTCGATCAGAGCCCGCTCGATACCCTGGCTGAGGGTCACCTGGGCCAGCCCGCATCCCTGACAGCCACCCCCGAGCCGCAGATAGGCGATCTCACCCTCGACGGACACCAACTCCGCGAAGCCGCCATGTGATGCGATCGCGGGGTTGATCTGCTCGACGAGCACCCGCTGCACACGGTCAGCCACAGGACCTTCCATGGTCGCGTCACCCGGTGCGATCATCGGCACGGGACTATTGGGGTTCTCGATGGCCAGTCCGCCGCCGGCGATGTTGATGCTCGCCCCGGTGAGGCGCTCCGCGCTGTCGGCGGCCACGATGACGGGCAGGTCCCCGAAGTGCTCGACTGCGTCACCGTCGGCTGCGTCCACGATCGGAACGAAGGTCAGTTCATAGGTGAACTCGAGACCCCTGGCCCCTGTGATGGACAGGCGAAGTGCCAACTCGGAAGCATCGGGTTCGCGGTCACGAATGCCGAGCACCGCTTCCTGTGCTTCCTCGCTGATGCTGATCACGCGATCGTCGGTCATCTCTCGCCCTCTGTGGAATGGGTCAGCATGCTACCGCCCACCTCTGCGCTTTCGGCAGGGTGGTGCCATCATGCCGGGATGCCCTGCGTCCTCGTTGTCCTCCCGTCCTCCTCCTACAGGGGACCCGACTTCGTGGCCGCCGCTGATCGGCTCGGCCTGCCGCTGTTGATCGCGTCGGACGGCGTGGTGTCTCCTGCCTGGCAGTTGGCGGGTGCCGCAACGGTCGATCTGGATTCCCCCGATGCAGCAGCGGCCGACCTCGCCGGACTGGGAGCCGACCACGACATTGCCGGAGTCGTCGGGGTCGACGACTCCGGCATCCTCGTGGCTGCCCTCACGGCTGATGCGCTCGGATTGCCGGGCAATCACCCCGATGCGGTGCGGGCGGCCGGGGACAAGGCTCTCATGAGGTCGCGGTTCGCCGTTGCTGATGTGCCGCAACCCCGTTTCGTGCTGGTGGACGATGCCGCTGATGTTGCCTCTGCTGCCGCTGAGATCGGGTTCCCTGTGGTCGTGAAGCCGACCCGATTGTCGGCAAGCCGTGGCGTCATCAGAGCCAATGACAGTGGGAGCGCCGGCGCCGCGGCCCTTCGGGTCAGGGCGATCATGGATGAGGTCGGTCCGGGGTGCGAAGGCCCGATGCTCGTCGAGGAGTTCATACCGGGCGCTGAGATCGCCATCGAGGCGATGCTCGACTCGGGGGGTATCGAGACCCTCGCCGTGTTCGACAAACCCGATCCCCTCGATGGCCCATTCTTCGAGGAGACCATCTACACCACCCCGTCACGGCACGATGCGCGGCTCGTGGAGCAAGCTCTCGATGCCGTGGCCGATGCTGCGGTGGCACTCGGCCTGGTCCACGGCCCGGTTCACGCGGAGGTCCGTCTCGGTCCGGCAGGGCCCGTCGTCATCGAGTTGGCGGCGAGGACCATTGGCGGGTTGTGCTCCCGATCGCTCTCCTTCGGGATGCTCGGCGACGTCCCACTCGAAGAGTTGGTGATCCGGGCCGCCTGTGGCCTGCCTCGCCGGGGGATGCCGCCGACCGGGGAGGCGACCGGGGTGATGATGTTGCCGATTCCCAGAGCCGGAGTACTCGGCGGCGTCCGGGGCACCGAGGCGGCCTGGGAGGTGCCGGGGGTTACCGGTGTCGAGATCACCGTCCCCAGGGGGCGCCACATCAGACCGCTCCCCGAGGGTGACAGGTACCTCGGATTCATGTTCGCCACGGGCGAGTCGGCTGCGGATGTGGAAGGTTCGCTGCGAGAAGGCCACGCCTGCCTCGAAGTGGTCTTCGAGGACTAGTGCTCTGGCCAGGAACGTTGGCGATGTTCAGGGCGAGGCAGGGGCGTCATCCGG
>JABMPV010000123.1 GCA_013202595.1 bacterium | reverse complement strand
CCGGGGGCGTCATCTGGCCGGCGTGAACGCGGCAAACGTTTGTGGTCGGAGCGCTAGATCGGAACGGCGATGTCGGAAGCGTACGCATCGTCGAGGATCGGGCGTTCGAAGATGATCTCGAACGACCCCTTGCCTACGTCCAGGATCTGGACGAGGCGCCATCCGACCGAAGCGTGGCGGATACCGCGTCTCTGACCGCGATCCGGTCCCGGCCGCGCGCGTTGATCTCGACGAACCGGTATTCGAACCTCGCCTCCATGGCCACTCCGTGGTCTGCTTGGGGGAATTCAACGTTGGATTGCACCGCCGCGCCAGAGGGCGAATGGCCCAATCCGGCGCACCACGCAGGGTTGCAGGGTCCTGTTGGGCTACCTTCTCTTCCCATGCGGACCGATCCAATCGAGCAGCGTGTCGTCGAGCAGTTGGATTCCCTTGGGGCCGACTACGAACTGGTCGAGATCGATCCCGATCTCGCAGACACCGCGGCGTTCTGCGAGACCTACGGATACCCGCTCGACATCTCTGCCAACGCGATCCTGATTGCGTCGCGGCGGCCGGCGGGTGTGGTAGCGCTGGGTCTCGTGCTCGCGACCACCCGCCTCGATGTCAATCGAGTGATGTGTGGCCTCATGGGTGTGAAGAAGGCGTCGTTCGCGCCCGCAGATGTCACCAGGGAGGCGACCGGCATGGAGATCGGCGGCGTGACCCCCTTCGGTTTGCCCGCCGGCACGACCACCTATGTGGATGCTGCCGTCATGATCCAGGATCGGGTGATCGTCGGAGGCGGGAGTCGGGCGCTCAAAGTGCTCGTCGCCCCGGCGGTCTTCGCCGGTATGGCCGGCGTCACTGTGGTGGATGGCCTGGCCCGTTCCACCGAATAGAGCACCGAAAGACGCGGTTCGGGCGCGCTGCGTTCCTACGCTCCAACTGTGACCGAGCATGTCGTAGATGAGAGCGCCCCCCCAGGGCGAACCGGATGGTTCAGAGCCACCGGGATGCCGCCGTGGATTCCCCGCATGCTGGCGCTCATCACCTTGATCATCGTCGGCGTATTCAGTACCTACAACGTCCTTCAGCGTTTGCGCGGCCTGCTCATCCTCATCGCCATCTCGCTGTTCCTGTCGATTGCCCTCGAACCCGGCGTCAACTGGCTGGAGCGCAGGGGCTGGCGGCGCGGCCTGGCGACGGGATTGTTGTTCAGCGTGTTCCTGACGATCACCGGCACGTTCGTCGGCCTGATGGTTCCGCTGATCATCGACCAGGTCCAGAAACTCATCGAGCAGGTGCCGGGATACCTCGATCAGACCGCTGAGTTTGCCGCCCGCCTCGGGTTCGATTTCTCGGGTGAGCGTCTGTCCGACGCGCTGAGCAATTTCGATCAGGACCTGCAGCGCATCGCCACCGACGTCGCCGGCAGCGTCTTCGGTGTTGGCACGGCGCTGCTCAACACCGTGTTCCAACTGCTCACGATCGGACTATTCACCTTCTACCTGACCGCCGACGGTCCCCGTCTTCGCAGGGTGACGCTGTCGATCCTTCCGCCGGAGCGCCAACTCGAGGTGCTCAGGGTCATCGACATCGCCATCGACAAGACCGGCGGGTACTTCTACTCGAGGGCACTGCTGGCCGGGTTCTCCGCTTCGGTTGCCTGGGCGGTGTTCACCATTGCGGGCATTCCGTTCGCTCTGGCGCTGGCGATTTGGCTCGGGGTGCTGTCGCAGTTCGTGCCCGTCGTCGGTACCTATATCGGCGGGGCCCTGCCCCTGCTGATCGCGCTCCTGGAGAGCCCTGCCAAGGCGCTGGTCGTGCTCATCTACGTCGTCGTGTATCAGCAGCTGGAGAACTACCTTCTGGCCCCGAGGATCACGGAGCGGACGATGTCGCTGCACCCGGCGGTGTCATTCGGGGCAGCCATCGCCGGCGGCACGCTCATGGGTGTTCCGGGGGCCTTGATGGCGCTGCCGATCGCCGCGACGGTGCAGGCATTCGTCAGCACCTACCTGCAGCGGCATGAGGTGGTCGCGTCACATCTCACGTCGGACACGGGACCCACTGCTGCGAGGTCCGGTACCGGGGGCGATTCAGCGTCCGCCTGATCCCTCGGGATTACCCGGCACAGGCAGGCGCAACTCGAACACCGTCTCGTTGGTTCTCCGGTAGGTGAGGTCGCCGCTCATCAAGCGGGCCAGACGTCGGGATACGGGGAGCCCCAGGCCGATCGACCCGGGCAGGCCGCTCTCCCTGGAGCGATGGTACGGCTCGAACACGGCCGTGATCTCTGCTGCAGGAACACCTGGGCCGTCATCCGTCACCCGGATGTGAGCTGCCACTCCGTTGCGCTCCATCGAGACGGTGACCCTTCCGCCGCCATACCGCTCGGCGTTGGTGAGCAGGTTGCGGAGAATCTGTCGGAATCGGAGCGGATCGGCGAAAGCGAGGACGGGCCGTCCCGGATCTGTGATGGTGGCCACGGATCGATCGGAGAGTGATGTGAGTACTCGCTGCACCTCTTGGTGGACGTCGAGCACCTCGGGTCGGATCACGAGGGTCTCGCCTTCGGCCCTGGCGGCGATGAGCAGGTCCTCGACGATGTCGGCCAGTTCCCGACTCTGGTCCGCGATCAGGCTGAGGAGTTCGGTGCGCTCCTGCTCGTTGAAACTCTCGTTGTGATCGCGCATCTCCAGTGCCATGCCGAGGATCGTCGTGATGGGGGTTCGCAACTCGTGCGAGACGCTGGCCACCAGTTCGTCCTTGGATTCGATGAGACCGGCCAGGTCGCGCTCCGCCTGCTTGATGGCCGAGACATCGGAAAATGCCATCACCACCCGGGACAAATCGACGCGCCCGTCGCTGCGGGCGGCGGCCCATGAGAGGTGACAGTCAATGACCCGTCCGTCGATGGTACGCGCCTCGATGTCGAACTCGAGGTGGTCGGTGTCCTCCCAGACTCCGACGAACTGCTCGGTGAAGCTGGCTACTGCCTCGGGCCCGGGCGATGCGGGTGCGGCTGCTGCGAGTGCCTGCTGTTTGCTCTCGGCGCCCATCAATTCGACTCCGGCCGGATTCACATCCAGGAACTCCACGAGCGAGATGAGCCGGACCAACTCCATGGGGTGTGCGGCGAGGTGAGCCCGCAGGTCGGTGATCCCGCTCGCCCTGAGTCCGTCGAGGCGTTCGCCGACTGCCGTCCAGTCTTCCTCCCACAGAGCGATGGGCGCCCTGTAAAACACATTCCTGAAGCGCTCCTCGTTGAGACGGGACACGCGTTCGATCTCTCTGCGCTGGGTCACGTCCTCGATCGACCCCTCGAAGTACCTGACCTCACCGTCGTGCGATCGCACGCACTGGGCATGGCCGCGCACCCACACCGGCGTCCCGTCACGCTTGCGGAGACAGTGGGCGAAGCGCTCCGGTTCGTCGGAGGACTCGAGACGCGCGAAGAACTCGACGCGCTCGCCGGGGTCGGCGTAGATGGCGGCCGGGGGGATGGCGCGAAGCTCCGACGGGCCGTCGTATCCGAGAATCTCGGCGAGGGCAGGGTTTGCGTCCAGGAACCGGCCGTCGACAGATGTTCGGAAAAGGCCGATCGGAACCCTTCGGAAGATGTCCAGCCTGATGCGCTCACTGCGCTCGAGGGCGCTGCGCGCCATGACCGTCGTCGAAGCGGCGAATCCGATTGTGAGCGCGGTGATGGCGACCGTGACCGTCGCGGTTCCCCAGGTGGCAAGCCCCATGATGGGCCAGGTCGCCGGGCCGACCAGACCGATGGTTGTCACGATGAACAGCGTGCGCGGAACCGAGCCGGGTGGGACGACGAGACCGCCCACGGCGGTGAAGGTGACGAACGCTGCCCACAGAGCCCCGCGGACGGTGTCGGGTGCGGCTGCTGCCACGACGGGGAGCGCCAACGCGGAGACGATGAGCACCCATTCCAGTGAGAGGAGTTCACGACGCAGGGAGATCGCTGCGATACCCGCCACCACCATTCCCTGAATCGCCATCACCCAGAAGACCGTTCTGCCGGTCTGGACGGCGATCAATGCATACGCGATGGCGGACAGAGGTGCCAGCCAGATCGTGGCTCGCAGCGCTATTGCGTTGAGCCCCTGGAGGATTGCGGCGAGGCTCGTATCCCAAGCTTCGACGCGCGTTGCCCTCTGAGAGGCGCGGGTCACCGTCACCATGGTGATTCATCGGCCGCGACCAGGCATTTCTTGACAGGCTGTTGGCCCCGGTGAGGCGCTACGGTCTGCCTTGTGAATGTCCTGTTCGTCTGCACGGGCAACATCTGCAGATCACCGATGGCCGAGGCGATCGCCAAGGAGATGGCGGGTGACCTGGACATGGCGTTCGGCAGCGCAGGCCTCTACGCCATGGATGGGGCTTGCGCGTCACCGAACGCCGTCGAGGCGGCGATGGCGTTCGGCGCCGATGTGCGTGACCATCGTGCCCGCCAATTGGATCCTGAAGTGGCCGGCTGGGCCGATCGCATCT
>JABMPV010000122.1 GCA_013202595.1 bacterium | reverse complement strand
GGATGCTGGAGATGTTGATCAGTAACTGGGTCGGCATCGGCAGCGCACCGCCGAGATCGCGGTACATGCCCTCGAAGATCGGGACGACGAACACGAGCATGGCCACGAGGATGAACACGACGAGGCTCATCACGACGACCGGGTAGGCCATCGCCGACTTCACCTTGGACCTCAGGCGCACCTGGGCTTCCAACGTGTCGGAGAGTCGCTCCAGGGTCTCGTCGAGCGCACCGCCGACCTCGCCCGCCCTGATCATCGAGATGTAGAGCGTCCCGAAAATCTTCGGGTGCATCTCCAAGGCGGCAGAGAGGCTCGATCCGGACTCGACCTTCGCCTTCACCTCGGTGACGGTCTGGGCAAGGGTGGAGTTCTCGATCTGGCTCTCAAGAATGCTGAGTGACCGGATGAGGGTCAGGCCGGAGTTGACCATCGTGGCCAGCTGGCGGCTGAAGATCGACAGGTCCTTGGTCTTGACCTTGTCGGTGAGCCCGGGGATCTTGATGTCCTTGTCGAAACCGCTCTTCTTGGTCTCTACGACGCGGATGGGCATGAAGCCCTTGTCGCGCAGCGTCTTGGCGACGGCACCCGGACTCGTGGCCTCCATGGTCCCCGACTGGATCGCACCGTTCCTGTCGCGACCCTTGTACTCGAACGTCAGGCTGCTCATCGACGCCCTCCTGTGAGTGTTGCGAACTGGTCCTGGTCCACGGCCCGTTCGAGGGCTTCGGACATCTCCACCTGACCCGAGCGGACCAGAGCGGCGAGTGACTGATCGAGTGTCTGCATGCCGTACTTGGCTCCCGACTGCAGAGCACTGATGATCTGATGGACTTTGCCCTCTCGCACCAGGTTCCTGATCGCCGGCGTGGCAACCATCACCTCGATGGCCGCTACCCGACCATTCCCGTCGACGGTTCGCAGCAGCTGCTGGCTGAGCACTCCCTGGATGGTCGATGCGAGCTGGACCCGCACCTGGGTCTGCTGGTGCGATGGGAACACGTCGATCATCCGCTCGATCGACTGGGGGGCAGTCTGAGTGTGCAGCGTGGCGAACACGAGGTGGCCGGTTTCGGCTGCCGTGAGGGCGGTCGCCATGGTCTCGAGATCGCGTAGCTCACCGACCAGGATCACGTCGGGGTCCTGGCGGAGTGCGTGGCGAAGAGCCGCGGAGAACCCATGGGTGTCGCCCCCGACTTCGCGCTGGTTCACGATCGCCCGGTTGTGTCGGTGAAGGAACTCGATGGGATCTTCGATTGTGATCACGTGGACGGGCCGGGTCCGGTTGATCAGATCGATGATCGCCGCCAGGGTGGTCGACTTGCCTGATCCTGTTGGACCGGTGACGAGGACGAGACCCCGGCTGAGGTTGGCGAATTCCCTGACGACCGGGGGCAGTCCGAGTTCCTCCACACTCAAGATCCCCTCGGGGATCGCTCTCATGACGGCGCCGATCGATCCGCGCTGGAAGAACACGTTCACGCGGAACCGCCCGTAGCCGGCTATAGGATGGGAGCAGTCGAGTTCGAGGGCGTTCTCGAGCTCTTCCTTCTGGCGGCCGGTGAGGATCGCGTAGATCAGTTCGAGTAGCTGAGCTGGCATCAGCTTGCCGTAGCCCTCGCCCGGATGGAGCTCACCGTTGACCCTCATCTGGGGCGGTGTGCCTGCCGTCAGGTGCAGATCGGACCCTTTGGCCTCGACCAGCTTCACGAGCAGCTCATTGAGGTGGTATCCGGTGCGATTTCCTTCGCCCACCGTGATGTCCGGCGCTTCCGTCCTGCCTGTTGCCTCTTCAGGAGCAACAACCGGCGCAACCGGGGAGAGATCCTCTGCCGGTTGGGGCTCGCTCAGTGGAGCGGGCGGAGCAACCTGTGGAGCGGACGCATATGCGTGTTCGATGGCGGCGCCGAGCGCACTGCGATCGGCGAGGAGCGGGCGCATCCGGACGCCGGAGATCTTCTCGAGGACCTTCACTTTGGTGCCGTCGAGCGGATCGGCGATGGCCACGCCGACGACGCCGTCGGAGATGTCCACGGGCAGCGCCTGGTGAGCGATGGCCGTGGGCCTGTCGATGCGGAGGAGCGCGTCAGGCGATGGAGTGCACGATGTGACATCGGCGAAACCGACCCCGATCTGGTCGGCGATGACACTCAGCAGGTTCGCGCGGCTGACCAGACCCGATTCAGCCAGGCCCCGCATTGGATGAATCCCTGCAGACTCCGAACGTGCCAGCACCTGCTCGATCGAACTCTCGTCGGCGAACCCTCTCTCGACGACCATCGATGCGACCTGGCGAGCGATCTTCGCTGACATCAGACCACCACTCTCAGGACCTCTTCGAGCGTGGTCATGCCGAGCCTGACCTTCTCCATCCCGTCCTCTCTCAGTGTGCGCATCCCCTGCTCCTGGGCGACCTTGGCTATCTCATCCGATGGCCGGCGCTCGACCGCCATCCGCTGGATCTCCTCGCTCACGAGCAGCAGTTCGTTGATTGCAACCCTCCCCCGGTACCCGGTGTCCGAGCAGACCTTGCAGCCCCCCGTCCGGTGTACCGTGAGCGGCCCCATCGACTCGTCGTAACGCATCTGGGCGAGCATCTCCGGAGTCACCTCGATCTGCTCCTTGCACCGCTCGCAGAGCCTCCTGGCGAGTCGCTGGGCGATGATGGAGTCGAGGGCAGACGAGACGAGATAGGCCTCGACGCCCATGTCGACGAGGCGCCCGATACTCGATGCGGCATCGTTCGTATGGAGTGTCGTGAGGACGAGGTGACCGGTCAGAGCAGCCTCGACGGCGATCTTGGCCGTCTCGCCGTCCCGGACCTCACCGATGAGGACGATGTCGGGGTCGGACCGGAGGATCGCCTTGAGGACGGTCGAAAAGAGCAGACCGGCCTTGCGGTTCACCTGAACCTGGGTCACGCCGTTGAGCCGGTACTCGACCGGGTCCTCGACCGTGATGATGTTCTTGTCGGGCAGGTTGAGCAGGTTGAGCGTCGAGTACAGCGTCGTCGTCTTGCCCGAACCCGTCGGACCGGTCACCAGGATCGCTCCGTAGGGACGCGTGTACGACTTCTCGAAGCGGTCGAGGGTGTACGGCAGATAGCCGAGGTCGCGAAGAGCGAGGATCGCGTCGTCCTTGTCGAGGATCCTGATGACCACCTTCTCGCCGTAGATGGTCGGAAGGGTCGCAACGCGCAGGTCGATGGGGCGGCCACCGACACGCAGGCTCACGCGCCCATCCTGGGGCACCCTTCGCTCAGCGATGTCAAGGTCCGCCATGATCTTGAGACGGCTCACCACGGCTCCCGAGACGGATCGCGGCGTGGACATGACCTCGTGCAGCACACCGTCGATGCGGAAGCGGATGCGCAGGTCGCGCTCACCCGGTTCCACGTGGATGTCCGATGCACGCTCGTTGACTGCCCTGCTGAGCAGGGTGCTCACCAGTTTGACGATCGGCGCTTCCTCGATGGCCGACTCGACCTTCGAGAGATCCTCGATCTCCGGCTCAATGTCCACGAGTTCGGCGAGGTCCGAAACTGAGTCGTCGTATCGACCCATCCGGCGGATCGCCTCATCGATGTCGGACTTGGTCGCAACCTTTGGAATCACCTGGAGACCGGTGATGGCGCGGACGTCGTCGATGACGAGGACGTTGCCGGGATCGGACATTGCGACGACGAGACGGCCCTCGTCGAATGCGATGGGGATGACGCCGTAGCGTCTGGCCAGCGACTCCGGTACGAGTGCGGCGGCAGCGGGGTCCAGGGTCACATCGGCCAGATTGACGAACTCGATCCCGGCCTGGCGTGCGAGCAAGCGAACGAGATCGCCCTCCTTGACCATCTCCTCCTCGACGAGCACCCGCGTCAAAGGATCACCCGACTCTGCCTGGATCTCGTTGGCACGCGCGAGATCGGTCGCGGTGACGAGTCCCTCCTCCAGCAGGAGAGTCCCGATGAGCTCGACATCAACGGACACGTAGGCTCCTCGCCCTTCACAGGGCGTCGACAGGTGTTCTCAGAGTTGTGTCGGCACCCCTGTGGACGCTCTTGAGGATTCAGACTCACGGGGTGTGAGCCACCTGTCGTTCGGGTGTGGTTCCCGTGTGGTGGGTGTCGCCGCGCCACCACTACAGGCGCCGCGGCGACACCCACACACGGTCAGCGGCGAGCGGCAGCCTGCATTGCTTCGAGATCCGGAGAGCACCCGGTCCAGAGCGTGAAGGACCGGGCGGCCTGAGCGACCAGCATGTCCAGACCATCGGCCACCGGAGTCCCCGCCGTCAGCGCCAGGGCCACCGCAGGTGTCGGATCGGGACCGTACGCCATGTCGAGCAACCCCGACGCTACCGCCAGCACTCCATCCGGGAGCGACTCGCCCTCCATGCCGATCGGTGTGGCATTGACCACCACGGCACCGTCCAGAGGCCGCCCCCAGGGGTGTGGGTTGGCGTCGATGTCGAGCGAGTCCACAAGCGTCGTGATCGCCTCGACGCTACGGGCCGAGATCGCCAGGTCCCTGCCCTCGAGCGCCAGCAGCGCCGCCGTTGCCGCTCCCCCGCTGCCCAGGATGAGCACCGGGGCGTCGAGGGGCAGCCCGCATCGGGCCCAGATGTCGACGACGGCCGGGACGTCGGTGGTGTGACCCTCGACCTCCCCGTCGGAGGCCACCAGGGTGTTCACCGCCATTCCCCTGAGCGCCGGACCGATCAATCGATCCGCCGCAGCGGCCGCCTCGTGCTTGTGCGGCATGGTGACATTGGCCCCATCGAGGTGACCTGCGCGCATCTCTGCGCATGCGCGATGCACGCCGGAAGCATCGACCTGCCTGGCCTCGTACCGGCCTTCGATCCCTGCTGAACGCAGAGCGGCGGCCTGGATGGCCGGCGATCGGCTGTGCGCCACGGGATCGCCCAGGAGGGCGAACCTCACGGGATCACTCCGGCTTCGCGGGCCTCGGCCTGGAACACGAGGAACTCATCGAAATCGTCGGTGAACGAGTGACGACCCTCCGGGTCGGTGAGCACGTAGTAGATGTACACCGTTTCGTCAGGTTCCGCCGCCGCGGCGAGGGAGGCCAGTCGTGCCCCGGAGATCGGTGTGGGCGGGAGCCCCGGGTAGAGGTAGGTGTTGTAGGGCGAGTCGATCTCGAGATCGGTGAATGTGAGCCCCGTATCGGGGATGTTCCCGCCGAGAGCAAAGACGACGGTGGCGTCGATCTGGAGCAGCATGTCCAGTTCCAGGCGGTTGAAGATGACGCTGGCGATGGTCGGCCGCTCGTCGTCCACCGCAGCCTCGCGCTCGATGAGCGAGGCGATGATCAGCCCGTCGTAGGGAGTCAGGTCGAGTGCTTCGAGGTAGGACCAGTCGATCGATCCGACTCTGGAGACCGTCGTGTCGGCCAACAACTGGAGGATGTCGACCACAGATGCCCGCTCGGAGATCTCATAGGTATCCGGCCAGAGGAGTCCCTCCCAGTCGAACGTGGTGTAGATCGCCTCTCCGGTCCCTTCGAGCACGGTTGCCGATGTCGTCTCGGAAATCGGCGGTTCGACTGCCGATGAGGAAGCAGTCGTCGTGGTGGTGTCTTCGACTTCGACACCCGCAGTCTCCGGCAACAGGCTGCTGGTGACGGACCCGTCGAGCAAGACCGCCTCGTACTCCCTCACCTCGAACTGCGTCTGGCGGGCGAGCGACGAGAGCGTCTGCTGGATCGTCAAGCCCTCGATCACCGTGAGCCGGTACACGCCTGAACCCGACGGGCCCTCGAGGAGCACGGCGATCGCACCGTCGATGGTCATCCCTGTTTCCATCTCGTAGGTGCCTGCCTGGAGTCGGCCGGCCACTCCCCTGTTCTGGACCTCCCTGGCGAACGCTCCGGATGACTCGACGACGCCGACCTCTGCCAGGACGTCTCCGATGGCTCCCGCCGATGAGCCCGGCTCGATCTCGATGGTCACCGGCACTCCAGCCACGATCGAGACGGTGGTGGTGTCGCCGGCCCCGAGGGCATCTCTCACCCACCCGGCGAAGCCGCGCACGGCGAAGATGGACAGAAGGAAGCAGACCATGATGAGGGCACCGACCGCGATCACCTTCATCAAGCGGACCACAGGACCGCCGCCCTGGGGCTCCATCGCCCGGTAGTCCGAGAACTCATCGCTCATGGCGATCCGTCGCTTTGCAGAGTTCCACGCATCGACCGGGCATCCAGGTACCCCTGCAGCATCACTGCGGCCGCGATCTTGTCGCGAGCCGTCTTCCTCTTGGATCGGCGCACCCCTGCCTCGAGAAGGGCACGTTCGGCGGTGACCGTGGTGAATCGTTCGTCCTGCAGCGTCACCTCGAGGCCCGTGGCGACCCTCACCCGCTCGGCGAACGCCCGTGCTGCGATCGCTGCCGGGCCCTCGGTCCCGTCGAGGCCTATGGGCAACCCGACCACGACGCTCTCCGCCGCCGTCTCGGATGCCAGATCGGCGAGACGATCATCGAGATCCGGCGCTCTGGCATCCAGGTACTCACGCGGCTGGGCGGTGATACCGAGGAAGTCGCTGACCGCCACCCCGATGCGCGCCTCGCCGGGATCAAGACCCAGAACCCTCACGTCAGGCCCCACGCAACACTGACAGGGCCCCGGAGCGCGCTTCCTCGAGCGCTTCGTCGAGGCGGTCCCCGTGAGGGCCGCCTGCCTGGGACAGTTCGGGATCGCGGCTGCCGCCGCCACCCACCAGGCGAGCCGCAGGCAGCAGCACATCGGCTGCTGAGACTCCGGTGCCGACCAGGTCCTTCGAGACCGCGGCGATCAGACCCGCCTTGCCGTCCCGATCCCCGCCGAGCACCACGATGCCGCTCCCGATTCGATCCCTCACCTGCAAAGCGATGGTCCGCAGTTCATCGGGAGAGACACCGGACTGTGTGGCGACCACCAGGTGTGAATCACCGACCTTCTCGGCGGCTTCGGCCAGATCTGCCGCCACAGATGTCCTCGACTGGGCTTCGAATGCCTCGATCTTCTCTTCGAGTTCCCGGCTGCGCTCCACCAGGGACACCGCTGCCGAGGCCACGGAGTCGTGCCGGGTCCGCAGGGCGCCCGCTGCGGTGCGCAACTCATGGCGGAGATCACTCATGTGCCGGTAGGCCGTTGCCCCGGTGAGTGCCTCGATCCGCCGGAGATTCGACCCGATCGATGCCTCCCCCAGGACGATGAGCGGCCCGATCTGCCCCGTGGTGGGGACGTGAGTGCCCCCACACAACTCACGCGAGTAGCCCCCGGCGTCGACGACTCTGACCTTGTCGCCGTACTTGTCGCCGAAGAACGCCAGAGCGCCGAGGTCTTCCGCATCCTGGCGGCTGACCTCGAATGTCCGGACGGCGGCATTCTCGACCACCCGCCCGTTGGCAGTCGCCTCCACGCCGTCCAACTCATCGATGTCGACGGAGGTGAAGTGGCTGAAGTCGAACCGGAACCGGCCTGCCTCGACGAGCGATCCTGCCTGCTGGACATGGGGCCCGAGCACGTCGCGCAGCGCCCAATGGAGGATGTGGGTCCCGGTATGGCACTTGCGAATGCGCTCTCTGCGGTCCGCATCCACCTCGAGCGTCGCATCCTGGCCGACGGCGACACTGCCCGATGTCACCACCGCCGAGTGGCCGTTGAGACCCTGCACGGGGAATCGGGTGTCCTCGATGCGCAGCGCGCCGGTCTCGGTGACGATGGTCCCCGTGTCGCCGACTTGGCCACCGGCCTCCGCGTAGAAGGGGGTCCTGTCCAGGAAGACTTCGACCGTCTCACCGTCGGCCGCTCGTTCGATCATTTCGCCCTCACGAACGATTGCGAGCACTCTGCCCGTTCCCGTGAGGTACTCGTATCCGATGAACTCACTCGGCCCGGCCTCTTCGTAGACGGCGCGGTATGCCGGGGCGGCATCTTCGCTGACGCCGGACTTGCGGGCAGCACGAGCGCGTCTCCGCTGCGCCTCCATCTCGGATTCGAAGCCGGTCAGGTCGACCCCATGGCCGCGCTCGGCTGCGATCTCCTCGGTGAGCTCCACGGGGAAGCCAAAGGTGTCGTGGAGTTTGAATGCAGTCTCTCCAGGCACCTGCTGTCCTGCGTCGAGCGAGTCGAGAGCCTCGTCGAGCAGCGAATGGCCAGAATCGAGCGTCCGGCGGAACCTGGCCTCTTCGCGCTCGGCCATCTCGATGATGCCCTCGCGCGCATCGACCAGCGACGGGTAGGCACCGCCCATGGTGTCGATGCTGGCCCCGATGAGGCGCGGCGTCACCCTGTCTGTGGATCCCAACTGCCAGGCATGACGGACCGTGCGGCGTAGAAGGCGCCTGAGCACGTACCCGCGACCCTCGTTGGACGGCACGACACCGTCACCGATCAGAAAGGTGATCGCCCTGCCATGGTCGGCGAGAATCCGCAGGCTGACATCGGCCGTGGTGTGCGTTCCATAGGTGACACCGGTGGCGTTCTCGGCCTCGGTGAGGATCGGGCGGACGACGTCGATCTCGAACAGGTTGGCGACGCCCTGAAGCAGTACGGCCACCCGATCGAGTCCTGCCCCCGTGTCGATCCCGGTGGCCGGGAGGTCACCGACGACGTGATAGGGCACATCCTGGACGAACTGCATGAACACGAGGTTCCAGAACTCTGTGAAGCGCTCCTCGTCGACGACCGGTCCACCTTCGGGCCCGAACTCCGGGCCCCGGTCATAGAAGATCTCCGAGGCGTGGCCGGCGGGTCCGGCGACCCCCATCTGCCAGAAGTTGTCTGCATCGCCCCTGCGCTGCAGACGATCCGGCGGGATACCGACACCGTCGATCCAGATCTCGGCTGCCTCGTCGTCGTTGTCGTGGACCGTGTACCAGAGCCGATCCGGGTCGAATCCGAGCGGTCCGGTGATGAATTCATAGGCCCACGGAATGGCCTTCTCTTTGAAGTAG
>JABMPV010000121.1 GCA_013202595.1 bacterium | reverse complement strand
GAACCACTCGGGGTTCTTGACCATCCACATGCAGAGAGCGTCGACGTGGGCGTACCCGGTCTCGACGTCAGGGTGGTCGGCAGCGACCTCATCGAACACGCGCTGCCACAGGTCGTGGGCATAGGTGAGGACGTTGGTCTTGGCGCACAGCGTGAGATGACGCCTGGGGCGGGTCTCTGCCGTCTCGAAGCCGTACCGAATGCAGCGTTCCACAGCCGGCCTGGTGTTGATCGATGTCTGGGTGGCCACCTCGATAGCCGTTCCCTTGTGGGAGAAGCCGCCGGCGCCTGCGTACAGGCCTTCGGTGTTTTCCCTGACGAACACCATGTCGACGTCCTCGGGAGCGACGTCGCGCAGCGGCGACTCGACGCCGGGGAACAGCTTGACAGGGCGAAGGTTGACGTACTCGTCGAGTTCGCGCCGGATGCGCAGAAGGATCTCGCCCTCGAGGATCCCGGGACGCACGTCGGGATGGCCGATGGCGCCCAGCAGGATGGCGCCGGTCTCTCGCAGTTCGTCGAGCACCGACTCGGGGAGGGTCTCCCCGGTCGCGATGTAGCGGTCGCCGCCCAGGTCGTAGTGGGTCGTCGAGATCGAGAAGCCGAACCTGGCTCCTGCGGCGTCGAGCACCTTGAGTGCCTCGTCGGTCACCTCGGGGCCCGTCCCGTCGCCGGGGATCACGGCGATGTCGAGCGGTCTGGTCATGTTGGTTCTCCTACTGCATCGGACAGTGCCTTGTGCGCCGCCTTGTTGAGTGCCGCAACGAACGCTCGAGCCGACCCCTGCACGACGTCGGTCGAGACACCCCGGCCGGTGAACGTCCGCCCCCGCATTCGAACGATCACATCCACGGCAGCCATCGCGTCGGCACCCATGGTCACGGGACTCACCCGGTAGTCGACCAGGGTCGCGTCGACCCCGAATGCCTGTGTGAGGGCCACGAAGGCGGCATCGACCATGCCGTCGCCCTCTGCGGCGAACTCCAGCGTGAGACCCCTGCTCTCCACCTTTACCGTGGCCAGCGGTGTCGTGCTGTCACCGCCTGTGAGGTCCATCGACACGAGTCTGACCACCTCATCGAGTGCGCCCTCGTCGGTCACGATCGTGGCGAGGCCGTCGGCCGTCACCTCGCCCTTGCGATCGGCAACGGATTTGAAGCGCTCGAACGCCCGCTCGAAGTCCTCGTCCTCCAGGACGATCCCCAGCGTGTTGAGTGCATCGCCGAACGCGGCTCGCCCGCTGTGCTTGCCGAGCACGATCTTGCTCTCGCCCTGGCCCACGGCCATGGGATCCATGATCTCGTAGGTGGTCCGCTCGTTGAGGACGCCGTGCTGGTGGATGCCTGACTCATGGGCGAACGCATTGCGGCCCACGACCGCCTTGTTGTACTGCACGGGGTACTTGGTGAGTCGCGAGACCAGCCGGGATGTGGTGAAGAGGTACCGGGTGTCGGCTCCGACCGCGACGCCGTAGTGGTCCTCACGGGTGCGCAGCGCCATGATCACTTCTTCGAGCGCTGTGTTGCCTGCACGCTCGCCGATCCCGTTGATGGCGCCCTCCACCTGCCGGGCACCGGCTTCGACGGCAGCCAGCGAGTTGGCCACGGCGAGGCCCAGGTCGTCATGGCAGTGGGTGGAGATGTAGATGTCGTCGCGATCGCCTTTGACCTCGGCGACCACCCGTGCGATCAGCGCGCTGTAGTCGGCAGGCGTCGCATATCCAACGGTGTCGGGGATGTTGATGGTGGTCGCGCCGGCCTCGACGGCGACGTTGCAGACCTCGATCATGAAGGCGGGTTCGCTGCGGGTGGCGTCCTCAGGGGAGAACTCGATGTCTGCGCAGTAGCCCCTGGCCCGCTCGACCCCGATGCGGGCGGCCTCCTTGACCTCGTCGCGGGACATGCGCAGCTTGTGCTCCATGTGGAGGTCGGAGGTGGCCAGGAACAGGTGGAGGCGGGGTCGACCCGCCTCACGAATGGCATCCCATGCCCTGTCGATGTCCCCGGGGATCGGGCGCGCCAGTGCCGCGATCACCGGGCCCCGTACCTCCCTGGCGATTCTCTTGACCGCTGCGAAATCCCCTTCGCTCGCTGCGGGGAAGCCTGCCTCGATCACATCGACTCCCAGATCTGCGAGTTGATGGGCGATGGCCAGTTTGTCTTCCTCGCCGAGGGCGATCCCTGGTGACTGCTCGCCATCGCGCAGGGTCGTGTCGAAGATTCTTACTGTGTCCGTCATCGATGCTTCTCCATGTGTGGTCTTGAAAGGCTGTCGCTGCGATCCGGGCCGGGCGCTCAGTGGGCGCCCGGCCGCAGAAGGGCGAGTGAGCCCCAGGAGACTCGATCGACGGTGCCGGGGACGATCATGACTCGTCGCTCGGGCTTCGCGGTGTGAGGAACGGCATCATCGACCTGAGGTGGCCGCCGACCTCCTCGACGGGATGGGCGGCGTCGGCCTCGCGAAACGCCGTCAGCGTGGGCGAACCGGCATCACATTCCGCCAGCCACTCGTCGGCGAACGCACCGGACCTGATCTCGCCGAGGATCTCGCGCATGGCGGCCTTGGTGTCGTCGGTGACGATGCGCGGGCCGCGGGTGAAGTCGCCGTACTCGGCCGTATCGGAGATGGAGTGCCTCATCCACGAGAGGCCGCCCTCATACAGCAGATCGACGATCAGCTTGAGTTCGTGCAAGACCTCGAAGTACGCCGACTCGGGGGCGTAACCCGCCTCTGTGAGAGTCTCGAATGCCGCCTTGATCATGGCCGAGACCCCACCGCACAAGATGACCTGCTCACCGAAGAGATCGGTCTCGGTCTCCTCGGAGAAGGTGGTCTCGAGAACGCCGGCGCGCCCGCCACCGATGGCCGACGCGTAGGCGAGGGCGAGCGCCTTTGCGTTGCCGGTCGCATCGTTCGCCACTGCGATGAGGCACGGGACGCCGCTGCCCTCTGTGTAGGTGCGGCGAACGAGGTGCCCGGGTCCCTTGGGAGCGATCATGGCTACGTCGACACCCTCCGGCGGGGCGATCCTGCCGAAGTGGACGTTGAAGCCATGGGCGAACAGCAGGGTGTTGCCGGCTTCGAGGTTGGGGGCGATCTCGCTCAGGTAGAGCGCCTGCTGATGCTGATCGGGGACGAGCAGCATGACGACGTCTGCTCGCCTGGCGGCCTCGGCCGGTTCGTGCACCTCGAGTCCTGCCTCTTCCGCCGTCGCCTTGCGACGCGAGTCGGAGCGCAGGCCGACGATGACGGGCACGCCGCTGTCACGAAGGTTCAAGGCGTGGGCATGGCCCTGGCTGCCGTAGCCGATGACGGCGACAGTGCGCCCGGCGAGGGCCGACGGGTCTGCATCTTTGTCGTACAGGATTGTTGCGGTCAATGTGTCTCCTCAGCTCACCCGGCTGCCCTGAGGGTGGCCTGGGGGTTCTTGATATCGCGGCCAAGGGCGATGCGGCCCGACTTGACCGACTCGACTATTCCGTAGGGGCGCATGACCTCGAGGAAGTCGGAGAGCTGGGAGGGAGTGCCGCCCAGTTCGAAAGCCACGGTGGCGGCCCCGACATCGACCGGCTCAGCACCGAATGCCGCCGCCACGTCGAGCACCTCTGATCGTCTCGCCGCCGGCGCAGACACGCGCAGGATGCACAGTTCCCGTTCGATGGCTTCACCCGGGTCGAACTCCGTCACCTTGATCGTGTTGATCAGCTTGCGAAGCTGTTTGACGATCTGCTCCATCTCCGGCCCGTCGACTACGAGCGTCATCCGTGATCCGTCACGTTCGGCACTCGGACCGACAGCCATGGAGTGGATGTTGAATCCACGCCTGGCGAACATCGACGAGATCCTCGACAGCACGCCCGGCTTGTTCTCTACGGTCACGCTGATGACGTGCTGCATCACAGTCCCTCCGGTCCGACCACCAGGTCGTCGTTGGTCTTTCCTGAGGGCACCATCGGGAATACCATCTCGTTGGGATCGACCCTGAAGTCCATGACCACCGGTCGATCCTCGATGCTCAGGGCCTTTGCGATGGTCGGTGCCACATCTGCGGGCAGATCGGCCCGCAAGCCGACACACCCCATCGCCTCGGCGAGGCCCACGTAGTCGGGGAGGCCCGACAGGTCTACGGCCGACAGGCGGCCGTCGTAGAACAGGCGCTGCCACTGCCGCACCATGCCGAGTGACGAGTTGTTGATGATGGCGATCTTCACCGGGATGCCTTCTATGGCGGCTGTGATCAGTTCCTGTGATGTCATCTGGAAACAACCATCGCCGTCGATGGCGATGACCGTCTCGTCGGGCCGTGCCACCTTGGCTCCGATCGCGGCGGGGACGGCGAAGCCCATTGTGCCCAGTCCGCCGGAATTGATCCATGAGCGGGGCCGCGTATATGTCCAGAACTGCGAGGCCCACATCTGATGCTGGCCGACGCCCGAGACGACGATGGCGTCGCCGCCCGTCGCCTGATACAACTGCTCGACCACGTACTGGGGCTTGATCGGTCCGTCGGGTTGCTGGTCGTAGTGGAGAGGGAAGTCCCTCTGCCAACCTTTCACGGTGCTCAGCCACTGTGAGAAGTCCGGCCGCGGCCTGTGGTGCAGCGCCCGCTCGAGAGCATCGTTCAGCTGCGTGAGGACTGCTTTGGCGTCACCGACGATCGGGACATCGGCATGCCGGATCTTGCCGATCTCAGCCGGGTCGACGTCGACGTGGATGACCTTGGCACCCGGTGCGAAGCCATCGACGCGCCCCGTCACCCTGTCGTCGAAACGGGTGCCGAGGGCAATCAGCAGATCGGACTTCTGCATCGAGGTGACTGCGGCATATGTGCCGTGCATGCCGGGCATGCCCAGAGCGAGCGGATGATCGTCCGGGAAGGCGCCGCGGGCCATCAGTGTGGTGACGACCGGGACGCCGATTCGCTCGGCGAATCTGCGCAGTTCCGCGTGCGCG
>JABMPV010000120.1 GCA_013202595.1 bacterium | reverse complement strand
CTCGTGACCGAAGAGGTGGTTGTCGCCATTGGTCCCGATCAACACGTCGTCGAACCGCGATCCGCGTACCCCGGTCACGCCGATCAGGCGATCGCGACCGTGTCCTCTGGCGGTGCCTGCGCCGAGATCGACGCGGACCGGCCCGTCCGCGTCGTCGTACTCGACAGTGGTCGAACCAGAACGCGCGATCACCCGATCGTTGCCCGCTCCCGGTCTGATGCCGGTGGGAACGTTGCTTCCGTAGAGTCGATCATCGCCTTCGCCCCCGGCCACGAACTCGGAGGTCCTCCCACCGGGGACGGGGTTGCACGTGCCGGGATCGATGATGTTGGGGGCACCGTTGCCGTAGAGCGTGTCGCAATGTGCCGATCCGCGTAGATTCTCGAACCCCTTGACCGTGTCCATCCCGGCCCCACCGGTATCCGTCGGCCACGGTCGGTACACGAAACCGGTGACCCGCGCAGATGCCGTCCGGTACTCGACCCAGTCGGTACCGATGCCACCGTCCAGGGTGTCGTTGCCGTTGCCACCCTCGAGACGGTCGCCACCGGAGCCGCCCGCCAGGTCGTCGTTGCCTCCGCCCCCATCCAGGCGATCGTCACCGGCCTGGCCTCTGATCAGATCGCCACCCGATTGCCCGAACACCTGGTCGTCGCCATCGCCTCCGAAGATGCGATCACGGCCTCCACCGCCACAGATGAGGTCGTCACCCTCCAGACCCCGGATGACATCGTTGCCGTCGCCACCCCAGATGACGTCACGAACGGCGGTGCCGGTCAACTCGTCATCACCGGACGTTCCTGTGATCGTCGGCGCCCTCCCGACACATGTCGGAGCGTCGGCCGAGGGTTCGGCTCCGGCGGCAGTCGCAACCACCCCCAACACCAGCAGCAAACAAGCAAGAGCGGTCCCGGTTCGGCGCATGTGCCACCTCCTGCAACCTGCAGTATCAGCCCTGCAGGCCGCGAACCAGGGCCAAAGGCACCGATTCCGTGCGGACACTCCACTCAAGGAGTTCCGACATCCAACCGTCAGCCCCGGAGCACGGACAGGCCGGCAGACCGGAGCGCATCGGAGAGCGCTTCGGCCTCACCCGGCCGAACCGAGAGTGTCAGGATGCCGCCACCGCCGTGGATTCCGTGCCGCAACTGGAGGTCACGGACATCGACACCCGATGATGCGAGGGCTTCGCCGACCAACGCCAGTTCGCCGGGGCGATCCTCGAGGGCGACCGCCACGGGCACCACGGGCGGAGACAAGCCTCGCCTGGTGGATCGAGCGGACGACATGGCTGTTTCCAGACGGGCGACCTCGCCTGCCCCTGCGACGGCCGACCACTCCGCCAGACGATCGGTGAGATCCTCAGCCGCACCGCCGAGATTCGCTGCATTGGCTACGAGGACGTCGACCCAGGTGGATGGATCACTGGCTGCGACCCTGGTCAGGTCCCTGAACGACCCTGCTGCCAACTCCAGGGCGTGAGGGACGCCGGCGGCTGCCTCGAGCAGGGCCCCCGCAAGGACCTGAGGCAGGTGGCTGATGACGGCCACGGCCCGGTCGTGCTCGGCTGCGGTCATCGGTGTGGGCAGGGCACCGAGATCCGCGGCAAGACCCGCCACATCGTCCACCGCAGACTGCGCTGCACCATCGGTCGTGATCACCCAGGCCGCCCCGCGGAAGAGAGCGGCCGATGCGGCGCCGGCCCCGCGTTGCTCGCGGCCTGCCATCGGATGGCCGCCTACGAACCTCTCGAGATGGGCCGCCGCGGCGATCACCGGCCCCTTGACTCCGGCCACGTCGGTGACCAGGGCATCGGTTTCGAGAGACCCCAGTATGTCGATGACCGCTCCCGCCGGCGCTGCGAGAACGATGACGTCGGCGCCATCGAGGGCCCCGTCACGACTGTCGGCGATGCCGTCGAGCGCTCCCTTGTCCAGCGCCAACTCCAGCTCAGCCGGATCCGGATCCCAACCCGTGACCCGGTCCCCGATCGCCCGAAGGCCCAGACCGACCGAGGCGCCGATCAATCCGGTCCCGATGACGCAGACGCGGCGCCCACTCACCGCGGAACGCCCATGGCCGCGGCTACGGCGTCGACCCTCGCGACCAGTTCGGCGAACTCGCCGGGGAGGATGGCCTGAGGCCCGTCGACGAGGGCCTCTTCTGGTGCCGGATGTACATCGATGATCACACCGTCGGCGCCGGCGGCAAT
>JABMPV010000119.1 GCA_013202595.1 bacterium | reverse complement strand
TCCGTCAGGACGCCGATCCCGTCCGTCAGGACGCCGATCCCGTCCGTCAGGACGCCGATCCCGTCCGTCAGGACGCCGAACTGCCGCTCAGGAACCCGAAGTCAGGATCTCCTCGATCGCCGACACCAGACGGGCGCTGTCCACAGGACCGATGTGCTTGTCGACGATGACACCGTTCTGGTCGACGAAGAAGGTCTCCGGCACTCCGAAGACGCCGAATTCGACAGCTGCCCTCGACCCGGGGTCACTGACATACAGGTACCCCTCTCCGCGACCGAGTTGGGCCAGGAAATCCTCGGCGGCTTCGTCGGTGTCCTGGAAGACCACACCGACGAACTGGACGCCATCATCGTTGTAGGCCGTCTGCACCGACGTGAGGTGGCCGTGCTCGGTACGGCATGGGATGCACCATGACGCCCAGAAATTGACCACGACGACGCTGCCGCGCAACTCGTCGAACTCGAGGGTGCCTGAGCCGTCGAGGTACTCGAGTTGCAGGTTGGTGATGGGCTCACCGATCAGCGGGGAGTCGATCACCCGGGGATCCTCACCGAATCGGCTCGCAAAGACGACGCCGAGCAGCACGAACATCACCGCGACCGACCCGGCCCAGATCCACACCTTTCGGCGAGAACGCGACTCCTGGTCTTCCTCTTCGACCGTGATCTCGGTATCTGTCATCCATCCCCCAATATGGCTCTGGCCTCGTCGGCCATGGCCTCGATGTCGGGCCTGATCGAGTCAGGTAGGTCGGGCAACGCCAACACCTCCTCGAGCAATGGCAGAGCCCTCTCGACGTCCTGGGTGCCGTAGAGCAGGACTACCCCAAGGAACAGCTTTGCTTCTCCGTACGCAGGGTCGAGGGCTACTGCCTGCTCCAGGAAGCCGACTGCGGTCTCAGGCTGCCCCGTGATGTGAGCCATCCAACCGATTCGGCTGAGAGCTTCAATCTCTTCTTCTGGAAGCGGATCGTGTTCGAGCACGTAGGTGTAATGCTCCATGGCAGGCAGATACTGCGCTTCATCGAAGTAGAGGCCCGCAATGGCGAGGCGCATCCCGTTGGAGTCGGGGTGATCGGCGAGCACGGCTTCCATCTGCTCGAGTGTCGAACCCTCGCCTTGCGGAACGGTCACCTGATCCGGCGGAGCGGCCTGAGTTGGTTCGTCCCCGCCGGGTTGGCGATGATCACGATGCCGACGGTGAGAGCAACCAGCGTCGCTCCCATGATGAGCAGGATCTTCCTCGTGTTCGCAGGCTGCGCTGTCGCTGTGGCGGCGGCTTTTCCGGGACTCCCCGGCTTCGAAGCCTTGGGCTTCGGCATCGACCCGAGACGGCTCTCGGCCGCCTCGAGATCCTTGCGGTAGCGCGCCTCGAGGACGGCGGCCTCGGCCTCCGCTATCTCGCCGTCTTCCACCTGCTGGGCGAGTTCCTCGAGATCACGAAGAGCGTGCTCCCTGCGCTGCTCGAACGCGCTTCGGTCAGCGCCAGAGCCCCGGGTCTTACTCATGAGGCCCCATCCGGTTCTGCCATCTCGTCGTCGGAAAACTTGCGCCTCCTGCCGAGGATCATCACGATCCCGAATCCGGCAGCGACAAACGGCAGCAGCCACAGCACCAGCGTCCTGCCGGAGAAGGGGGGATCCAAAGAGACGCCGTTGCCGTAGCGCTCGGTGAAGTACTCGACGATCTCTTGATCGGTTTGACCGTCTGCGACACGTTCGGCGACGATCTCCATCATCGCCCGCGCCGTCTCAGACGGGGAGTCAGCGATGGCTTCGCCCTGGCAGACAGGGCACTTGATTCGGGAGCCGAGCGACTGCACGCGGTCTGTCTCGGTCTCCTCGCCCACTGCGATCCCGGCCACGATGACGACGGCGAACACGGCCATCAGAGCCAGAACCAGCCAACGTCGCATGTTCTCAGGCATCTGCGGAAGCCTCCTCACGGCGAACCGGCTTGGCTGCCGGTTTCACCAGCCAGGCGAACACACCACCGGAGGCAGCCAAGAAGCCTCCGACCCAGACCAGCCAGATCAGGGGGAAGGAATAGACCTCGAGCGTCACCGACTGCGAGTCGATCGATGCGAGCGACAGGTACAGATCTCCGCGGAGTCCGGTGTTCACTGCAGGAGACGCTACCGACTGGCGACTCGCCTTGTACTGGTTGAGCCGCGGCTCCAGGGTCGTGATCTTGCTCTCACTCCGGTAGATGTCCATCCGGGCGCCCGTGACGGTCCGGTTCTCCTCGACCCGCTGGAATGGCTCGACGTAGACCAACGTGTAGCCGTCGAACGAATCGCTTTCACCCGGCGACAGTTCGACGACGGTCTCGGAAGCCAGATTGGACGAGATGGCGATACCGAGAGCCAGCACTGCCACTCCGATGTGAGCGATCTGCCCTCCCCAGTAGGACGGGTCGCTGCGCATGGTCCGCACCATCTCGGGAGCCAGTTTCCTGCCCTTCTTGTCGGCAGAGCGCTTCGACTGGGTCCACAACTGGCGGACGGCCAACCCGATGATGAAACCGGACAGCAGACCGAGCAGGACGATCCAGCCATTGCGTTGTCCCAGAGACACCAGCAGAGCGCCGACACCGAGGCCGAACAACAGCGGGTACTTGATCCGCTCCCAGACCACCTTGGGGCTGGCCGAGCGGTACGGGGTGAAGGGCCCGATCCCCATGGCGAGAATCAGCAGGAAGGAGATCGGGATGGCCACCTTGTCGTAGAACGGCCGTCCCACGCCGACGGTGTCGCCCGAGACCGCCTCGATGATCATCGGATAGAGCGTGCCGAGCAGCACCACGAACGCAAACAGCACCAGCAGCAGGTTGTTCACCAGGAACACGCCCTCGCGGCTGGACAGTGAGTCGAGTCGCGGCGACGACGACACCAGGTGGGCGCGCATGGCGAACAGGCCGAGCGAGCCGACCAGGATCAGCATCAGGAACCACAGGAGAGCGGGACCGATGGCCGATTGGGTGAATGAGTGGACCGACACGATCACACCCGACCTGGTCAGGAACGTCCCCAGGATCGTCAGGCCGAATGCCGCGATCACCAGCACGAAGTTCCACGCCTGCAGGACGCCTCGCCGGATCTGAACCGCGGAAGAGTGGAGGAATGCAGTGGCAAGCAACCACGGCATGAACGAGGCGTTCTCGACGGGGTCCCATGCCCAGTAGCCGCCCCACCCGAGCACCTCGTACGACCACAGGCCGCCGAGCACGATCCCCGCTGTGAGAAACACCCAGGCGATGCGGGTCCACGACCGGCTGCGCCGCAGCCACTCGTCGCCGCTCTGGCCCAACAGGAGGGCGGAGATGGCAAACGCAAACGGGACCGTCAACCCGACGTATCCCAGATACAGCATCGGCGGATGGATTGCCATCAGCGGATGGTTCTGGAGTAGCGGATTCGGCCCGAAGCCCTCCTGGGCGGCGACAGAAGTGGTCCACGGGAGGATGCTGGTATCAGCGCAGCCGAATCCCGACGATGCGGTGCAGACCTCAAAGGGATTCGAGATGGTGAGCATCACCACGAAGAAGAACAGTGAGACGACGCCGAGGACGCCGAGTGCCCCTGCTCCGAGAGCGTCGACGCCCTGCTGGCGGGAATGGGCGCGCCATACGAAGAAGACGAATCCGGCCAGGACCAGGCCCCAGAGGACGATGCTGCCTTCGAGAGCCGCCCACGCCGAGGCCACCTTGTACAGGAAGGGTGTCGTGGTGGCCGAGTTGTTGGCTATGTAGGAGACCGAGAAGTCATCGGCGAGCAGGCCGGCTTCGAGCGAGAACATCGCAAGCAGCGATCCGCCCAGGAGAGCCAGGACGGGCCACTTCAGCCAGCGCCCCGACTCGTCCTCTCGCCTGGCGAGCGCCGTGAATCCGCGCACACCGAGGAACGCTGAACCGACCACGGCGATGAATACGCCAAGGGTGCCGAGAATGGAGATCACTTGGTGACCTCAGCAAGCTTCTCATCGGTCGTTCGCACGACCCGCACGGGGTGCCCTCCTCATGATTGGGTGGACCTCAAGCACCGTCCACGTGAGGGAGCACGGTAGCGCGGACCGTGCTTTCCCGATCCGGGGCCGGAGGTCCCTGCGGGTCCGCCGGAATGCCCCTGCGACTCGACACTCGTCACACCCACACCGATACGATCCGGGCGTGAAGGAAGAGCCTGCAGCGCCACAGCCGAGCCGATTCCGGCGAAGGGCAGCGGTCGCCGTCTCGGGGACCACCACCGTGGCCCTCGGCATCGTCCTCCTCCCACTCCCCGGCCCGGGAACGGTGGTGATCCTCGTCGGGCTCACCATCCTGAGTAAGGAGTTCCCTTCGGCTGCCCGGGCTCTGGAGAAGGCACGCTCTGCCGTCTCACTACGGAGTCGAAGGGCAGCCGACCCCGCCATCGATTCCGGGGATCAGCCGGGTCAGGCCCCGTGAGCGGCTAGAGCGGCGTCGAGGCGGGACCAGATCACATCGAGGTCCACGTCCTCGGGAGGCGACCACAGATCGTCGAGTCGGTCGAGTTCCGGCGGCTTTGCCTCATCCATGGCCGGGATGAGGCCCACGACCCCCCACCGGTGCTCCGCGGCGAGAATCCGATTTCCGGCCTCATACGTGTCGATGCACCAACGCTGCAGGACTCTCCTGCTCTCCTCGATCGAACCGATATCAGGCTCCGGCCATTCGAAGGCGATCTCCTGGATGCGTTGGAAGACCTTGTTGTCGTGGGGTCCACGGAAGTACTTGCCCTTCGGGGCCATCCGAAGGAGATTCACAGCGTGAAGGGGCAGGCCGGCGTTGTGGCGCGTCTTCCCCGTCTGATCGATGTCGACATCGACGGCCAGGACACTCGAGGCGAAGTCCTCGACGACCTGTCCCCCGACCAGGGCTCCGGCCACGACCGGACGGGCCACTATCTCGAGACCGGGCACCGCCAGACCGACCTCGCGGATCCAGCGTTGGTAGTACGCCCGCTCCGACTGCCTGGAGATGTACCTGGACGGCGTCGCCCGGGTCCGAAATCCCCACTGGCGCCACGACGCCTCCAGATACTCGTGCTGCGGCCTGACATAGAGAGCCAGAACGACACTCCTGTCTGCAACCAATCTGTTCAGGATCTCGGTGAAGGCATCCAACGGTGGGGCCATGAGCCGCCAGAACCCTTCGCTGGACACCACAACATCGGCTGTCTCAGAGAGCCTCAGGATCTCGTCGACTACCGGCACGGCAGCATCCACCGCCCCGTCTACCAACCGCCTCACCAGAGGCCACGAACTCATGCGGTGCGATGTGGGTCGCGAGACGGTGAGCGGCCGATCCGGCCCGCTTCCCGAAGCCTCCGTGACGAGCACGCACTCGACGCCGAATTCTCGACGAAGCGGCTCGAAGTTGGCCGCCAGCCAACTCTGGATGCTGGTGCTGCCCGACTTGGGCAGCCCCCCGTGGATGATGATTCGTCCGATGCCCGGATCGTAGCCATACCCCTGTTCAGGCTCCCACGGGACTCTCGCCGCGGCGTCGAGATCGTCTCTCTCTCCACGAGGCGTCCCCCGTCCTAACCTCGGGTGATGGCACGCACGCTGTATCGCAACCTGGCAATCACCGACGCCCGCTCACCCGACCTGGTCCTCGACCAGAGCGTCCTCGTGGACGGCCACCACATCGCATGGATGGGCCCCACCGGGAATGAACCCGATCCGGGATTGGGGGCCAGGATCATCGATGCAGGCGGGGCCACGCTGATCCCCGGGATGGTCGACAGCCACAGCCACGTGTCGCTCCCGGGCGGGTCTCACTGGATCGCCCGGATCGACGACCCCACCGACCAATTGCTCGAGGTGGCGGAGGAGAATGGACGGCGGCTCATCGACGCCGGGATCCGCTGGGCGCGCGACGTCGGATCACCCACCAGGGAAGTCGACGGAAGGACGCGGGCGCTCACGCTTACCGTGCGGGACCGCTGGGCCGGCAGGCGCGACCGCCCCTACATCAGGGCGGCCGGGACGTGGATCGGCAAGGAGGGCGCACTGCCCGGCGCGGACTTCCTCGTCCAGGCATCCGATGGAGACGCCTTGCTGACCGCCGCAGAGCACCAACTCGACGACGGCGCCGACCTCATCAAGTTGTACATGGACGGCCCCGACACCGACACGCCGGTCTTCACCGAGCACGAGGTTCGGCGAGTCGTCCTGGCGGCCGCGGAGCGGGGCGCCCCGGTGACCGCCCACGCCACCCAGATCGGCGGGACACGTGCGGCAGTGCTCGGCGGCGTTCGCTCGATCGAGCATGGAGACAGCATCGACGCCGATCTGGCCAAGGCCATGGCCGACTTCGACACTTTCATGGTGGCGACCCACGGGGTGATGAAGTCCTGGCTCGGATTCGGAAGGACGACGACTCTGGACAGATTTGCAGGGTCGGATGCGGGTTCCCGGATCGAGGGCCGATTGGAGGCAGCGCGTGAGAGCACCCGGTTGGCCCACGCCGCAGGCGTCAGGATCGCAGCGGGCAGTGATTTCGGTGGAGGCTCGCTGCGGGCAGGCCATCTCGCGTGGGAGGTGGAGTCACTCGTAGAAGCCGGCCTCCAGCCCTGGGAGGCGCTCGCAGCAGCGACATGGCGCGGTGGAGAACTACTCGGCGAGGAGGACGCCGGCGTGCTGCGCGCAGGCGGCGCGGCCGACGGTTTTCTGGTCCACGGTGACCCGCTGTCAGACCCGGCCGCTCTGTGGCGGGTATGGCATGTGCTCTAGTGGTGCGTCGCGGATTTGGTGACGTCATCTCGTACCTGGCAAGCCCTGACGTGGCGGGGTCTTCGCCGATGCCGACCCGGGTCATCAATTAGCCGACAGACCACTAGACACCCGGATTTTCGACCACCGATGCGGTGAACCACCCGAACAGCCACCCCTTCTCGATGGTCCCGTCGACGATCACGGCGTCGAAGATCTCGGAATCGAGATCTTTCTCATCGGCGGGGCGTCCGCCGAAGGGGCAGTTGGAACCCACGTCGTCCGTACGGGAGTAGTGGCCCTGGATGGTTCCGGTGATGGTCTGAGTCTCCGCGTCGAACGTGAGGTCGTAGTCGGTCAAGGTGTAGACGGTGTCGAACGAGCAGTCGGGATCGACAGTGCCTCCGCCGAGGGTGAACCCCACGTAGGTCCGAGCGGTGTCGTTGGCGAAGCGTGTGATCTCTACGTCGGTGCCCCGAATCACAAACTTGATTTCGGTCTCGTTGACCTGATAGACCACCTCGTTCAACTCGTACTCGTACGAGAACTCGCCGTGCAGCACCATCTGGTCGGCGACGGTCACCTGAAGCGTCTTGGTAGCCGAACTCCCGTCAGGTGCTGTTGCCGTGATGGTGACTGTGTACTCATCGGGCTCCTCGTAGGCGTGTACGAAGGGATGCGCCTTGGTCAACGCGGCCGCAGTGTCTGCGGGGATCCTCGCTTCCTGCAGAGCGGACCCATCGCCGAAGTCCACGTGCACCGTGTAGCCGCGATACCCGGTTGCTGCGGCGACGACACCGCCCTGCACCCGGACCCGCCAGCCAGCCTCCTGGTTGGGTGACACCGACGTCGGCGCGTTGGGAACACGGATGTCCACCGGCATCGGCTCGCCCGTGATCTCGACGGGCACGACGTCGTACGCCACCGGCAGCACGGCCCCCTCTTCTGTCTCCGAGTGCACGAAGACACCGACGCGCCCGATCCCGGGCTCGTCCCAAATGACGCGGATGGTCCGGCGATCGACTACGACGGCAGCGGCAGGCCACACGATGAACCGAAGGTCGCGAATCGGAAAGTCGAGGGTCTCAGCGGTGAAGACGGCCTCCTCGCCGACTGCCACCGATGACGGGCCGCTGAGAAACGCATCGGGTCCGCCCGGCTCATAGTGCAGCAGCAGTTCCGCCGAAGACGTGGTTCCGGCGGCGTCGGTGACGATGGCTTCGACCAGTGTGTCTTCCCGGATCGGTTCGGCGATCCAGGTGTACGGAGGGCCCACCACGTCGTCGAACGTCCTCTGACTCGCCGTGGCACCGAGCGCCCAATCGAGTACGACCGGGCTCAGTCCCCCGGTGAAATCGAAGGTGACGATCGGCCTTTCCTCACAGCAGTAGCCACCCGGCCGATCAGCATCGATTGACAGCACCAACCCCCCGACGACGAGGATCCTCTTGGACGCGTATGCGGTCGCTCCCGTGGCCGGGTCGTAGGCGTCGACGGTCAAGGTATATCGACCTGTCCGGAACGCCGAGACGTCGGCGCTGTCCGCACGCCACTCGGTGGACAGCCTGGCCCCGTCTCCGCCGTAGAGATTCCAGGTGTACTCGACGAATCGGGGCTTGCGCGCCTCGAACCCGACGGCGACGTAGGGTGCGGAGGCCGCCGCATCCCTGGTGCCCAACTCACCGGGCCCGACGATCCTGACCACCCGCTGCGCCGGTTCGTCACGCTCCCCGAGTGCCAACTGGGCCTGCTCAGTGCGCATGAGCGACTCCTCCGGCGCTCCCTCGGCGAACGACAGATCCACACCGGGCACACCTGCGATCCCGAGGATCCCGGTCACCTGGCCGTGGAGAAGCGATACATCCGAGAAGGATCGGATCGCGGCGACGTACTCGCCACGCTCCACGGCCCCCCCGACGATCTGTGTGGTGCCGCCATCCGAAACGTGGAGCAGCCACAGGTCCTCGGCCGGCGCTCCATCGGGAATGGGGAGAACAACGATGACCGGTTCGACGGGTTGGGACGTTGCCGATATTCGGACGGCCTCCCCGACCAGAGACGTGCCCGATGGTGCTTGGAGTTCGGAGGAGTCGAGCGGCACGACCCTCACCGACGTCCCCAACGGCAAGGCGGCCGCGGGGACCTCGAGATTGCCGCCGGCTTCGAATTCCAGCAGGAGACCCTCAGGCCCCACTTCGCCCGAGATCTCCGGCGGCGTGGTGGTGGTGGTCGTCGTCGACGACACCGATGTCGTGGGAGGCACGGTCGTCGAGATCACGGAAGTCGAGGTCACGAAGGGGTCGTTGGACGACGCTCCGCCGGTGCATGCGGGTGCAGCCAGAACCAGTGCAAGCGAGATCACCAGACGCCGCTGCGACTTCATCGAATCATGATCGACCTCCATCGAATCGGCTGCCAGTGGCAAAGGTCACACCGGCACCAGCCTTGGCCCACACGCGCCCGGGCCCCCGGAGAACCGGGGGCCCGTTCGATCAGAGTCGAGAACTGCCTACGCGTCCTTGATGAAGGCTCCCGCCAGGGCGACGACGCCGCCGACGACGACCAACCAGAGGCCGATGCCGACACTGGCATCGATACCGAGATCTCCGCCGCTCATGATGTCCTGGACATCGATGATGGCGATCAACAAGATCAGAGCAGCAGCGATTGCCACGGCGATCTTCCTGGCGGTGCCCTTGCCGAGCAGGAACACGGCGAGCGCTACGGCGGCGATGGCGAGGATCAACGTGAGTGTTCCGTCACCACCCTCGCCCGTGCCCGACGAACTAATGGTCTGTCCACCGATATCGATGCTCACCCATGTGAGAAACGATCCAAGGATCACGAGCAGAGCGCCGCCCGCTACCACCATCGTCGAGCGACTCGTCTTTATCGCGTCCATATTCATTGGGTTTCCTCCCCGGTCGACTGCGTCGGCACGCTACCAGGCCCAACGGGCGATTGCCCGCACTCCGGAGCGCTGTTTCGTCAGGCCGCCGGGTCCTCACGCTCGTAGACGCAGAACTCGTTGCCTTCGGGATCGGCGAGAACGGACCACACCGGGAAATCGGGTTGATCCTGCTCATCGACCTTCGACCCGCCTCGCTCGACGACCAGTTCCTCGAACTCACTGCGGTCGGGAACCCCGATGTCGAGATGCAATCGGTTCTTCGCCGACTTGGCCTCTGGCACCAACTGGAAAGCTAGTGCCGCGTCAGGCAACGTTTGCGCGCTTTGTGAGTTGGCGGAGGGTGGTGTCGTGGGCGTTGCGGTTGCGCCAGCGGATGTAGCGGCGGATCATCGAGTTCTGTTCGTCGTGGGTTTGGTG
>JABMPV010000118.1 GCA_013202595.1 bacterium | reverse complement strand
GGCGATGTCGGAGGCCACGGCGATGGCGCCGAGCACCACCCACGCTGTGAGCATGAGGCGCAGCGCCAATCCCGTGTCGGCGGCCGAGCGATACCCCTCTTTCACGATCGGTTCGGTGTTCGATCCGGCCCGCAGCGCACGGGGATTGGCGTCGTCGGATCCTCCGGTCAAGTCCATGTCGCAGTACGGGCAGGTCGCCGCCGTCCGGTCGACGCGGAGTCCGCACGCGGGGCACTGGATGAAGGCACCGGCCTCAGGGATGTCCACGATGATGAGCGTAGGCGGATGTTCGCCGTGGGCCGAGGACCGGCATCCGCCCGCTCCGCGGTCAGCCCAGAGCCGTCGAAGTGCCGGCAGCCCAATCGGAGTGGAGGGCGGCGTATCGGCCCGCGGCTCCCAACAACTCGGTGTGGGGACCCCGCTCCACGAGACGCCCTTCCTCGAAGACGAGGACTTCGTCGCTGGCTTCTGCCGTCGAGAGCCGATGGGCCACCGTGATGCTCGTCCTACCGGCGATCAGGCGTTCGATTGCGTTGCGGAGCGATACTTCGAGCGCCGGATCCACAGCCGATGTGGCCTCGTCGAGGACGAGAACGTCCGGGGACGCGATCCAGGCTCTGACGAGAGCGACCAGTTGCCGCTCCCCTGCCGAGAGATTGCCGCCCCGCTCTCCCACATGTGTCCCGGCGCCGTCGGGCAGGCCCGTGAGCCATGCGGTCAGGTCCAGTTCAGCGAATGCGCCCGCGACCTCCTCGTCTGTCGCATCGGGGCGGCCATATCGGACGTTCTCTGTGACGGTGGCGTCGAACAGGAAGCCTTCCTGGGGCACGAAGGCGACCCGGGACCGCAACGAGGGGAACCGCACCCGGTCGATGGGCACACCTCCAAGGAGGATCTGGCCGTCCGCCGGTTCGAGCAGCCTGGTGGCCAGCTTCGCAAAGGTCGTCTTGCCGGATCCCGTCTCCCCCACGACGGCGACTCTTCGACCCGCAGGGATCTCGACGTTGACATCGATGAGCACGTCGTCACCTGTGGGGTACCTGTACCTGACGTCGACGAACTCCACACTCGCCGGCCCATCGGGGAGGTCGATTCCCCCTTCCCCGGGGTCGGGGACGTCGATCGGCGTGTCGATGACGCCGAGAATGCGCCGCAGGCCCGAACCGGCGCTCTGTGCCAAATCCAGTACCTCCACGAGCATCTGGATGGGTTCGACCAGCAGATTCACGAGGAACAAGAACGCCAGGAGGATGCCAGCGGAGATCCCCTCCGCTGCTCCCAACCAGACACCGACGCCGACAACAGCTGCCGTTATCGCGCCTGCGAACAGTTCGGCAGATGAGAAGAGTGCTGCACCGAATGCACCGGTCCTGAACTCTGCACGGAACTGGCGATCCAGCGCCGTCTGCACCCGGTCGATCGTCTCCTGCTCCGCGCCGTAGGCCCGCACCGCCGGAAGCCCCGAGATGGCCTCACCGAGCGCAGAAAGGCTGTCGGCCACTCGCAATCTCACCCGGTCGTGGGCCCTGGCAAGGATCTTCTGGAACCACGCCACCAGCACGGCGTACAGCGACACGCCCGTGACCACCAGGAGTGCCAGCTGCCACGAGTACACCGCCATGATCGTGATTGCCAGCACCACCTGTGAGGTTCCGACCAACAGCGCCACGCCGCCCCAGTCGAGGAAGTCCTGGATGGTCGCGATGTCGGCGGTGACCCGTGACACCAGGGCCCCCCTGCGCTCCGCCTGCACATGGAGGATGGACTGGCGGTGCAGGTGGGAGAAGGTCTTGATGCGCATCTCGGACAGGCCCGAAGACGAGGCGACCCCGAGCCGGACCAGCGCCGCACGGCCGGACACCGCAGCAACGATGATCGCCACGAGCGCTATCCCTCCGAGCCGCACCACGCCGGATGTGTCGACGCCGGCATCGGCGAGGATCTCCGAGTCCATCATCTTCTGGACGACGATCGGAACCACCAGTTGCATGGCCGTGCCGACGGCGGTCAGGAGAACGGTGATCACCAGGCCCTTGCGCAGCACGGGGGCTTCTTCGAACGCTCGCCTCAGGGCGCGACGTGTCTTCATCGGAGCCGGTTCGGAGGTCACGTTGCCGCCTCCTCCCTGGTCCGCCGGTCGTCTGCGTCACGTTCGTAGGCCTGGAGGAGTCGGGAGTAGCCCGGTTCGCTCACCAGCAGGTCGGCGTGGCTGCCGTGGGCGGCAACCCGGCCGTCCTCGATGTAGACGATCTCATCGGCAAGGACGATGCTCGATTGGCGATGGGCGACCACGACGACCGTCGACGGCAGTTCGGCGCGTCGCAGCCCCTTGAGGATTGCCGACTCGATCGACGGGTCGACCGCGGAGGTGGCATCGTCGAGGATGAGGAGTCGCGGACGACGCGCCAGCGCCCTGGCGAGAGCGATCCTCTGCCGCTGGCCGCCCGAGAGGCTCACACCTCGTTCGCCGAGTCTGGTCCCGTAGCCATCAGGTAGCTGGAGAATGAAGTCCTCCGCCGACGCGAGGCGCGCTGCGTCTCTCACCTCCTCATGTGTGATCTGCATGCCAAGGGTGATGTTGCCTTCGACGTCGTCGTCGAAGAGGAATGCCTCTTGTGAGACGAAAGCGACCTCCCTCGGGAGTGCCGAACGGGCGAAGTCGCGCAGATCCCGCCCGTCGAGGGTGATGGTCCCCGAGGTCGGATCCCAAAGGCGGGCGAGGAGCATCGCCAGCGTCGACTTCCCCGAAGCAGTCGGTCCGACGATGGCCACGGTGCGGCCGGAAGGAATTTCGAGTTCCAGGTGCTCGAGGACGGTGTCTTCACCGTACGCGAACGAGACACCCTCTCCCTCTACGTCGGCTCCGGATGGATCAGGCCGGGCCTGGGCATCACCGAACTCGACCATGTCATCGACCTCGAGGACGCCCTCGACCCGCCGCCACGCCGCGAGGCTGTGAGCGAGGTCCCACAGGACGTATCCGATCAGTCGCACTGGCATCGCGAGGAGGGACAGCAGGTAGATCACACTCACCAGTTCGCCCGGGGTCATGTCCCCCGAACCGATCCTGATCGAGCCGACGATCAGCGCAACGATCATGGTCACGGCGGGGAATGCCTCGACGATCGCGCGGAACAGGGACCAGACACGGACGACCCGAATGATGTCGTCACGGAGCCGCTCGGAAGCCTCCGTCATGCGCCCGGTCTCGAAGTTCTCCCGTCCGAGCGCCTTGACCGTGAGGGCACCGTCGAAGGACTCGTGGGCCACACCACTGACGGCCCCCCTGCTCTCCTGAACCGTGCCGAAGACCTCGAAGATGCGCCATGCGCCTCTCAGATCGATCGCGACGACGAGGGACAGCGCAACGAATGCCACGAGGCCGAGCATCGGATCCACCCATGTGATGATCCCGATGCTCGCGACGAGGAGGAGTGCTGCTCCGGTCCCGAAGGGCAGCGGCGCCAGGATGAAGGTTCCCGAGTGGGCGTCCGTTTCTGCGACGGCGAGGAGATCGCCGGTCGATCTGGTCCCGAACCACGACAGCTCCAGGCCGAGCTGGTGTTCGATGAGGTGCGATCGGACGTCTGCCTGGGTCCGATACTGGAGCCACCCTGCGGCCGTCCTGCGCAGCGTGATGCCCGCGGCTTTCCATGCGGCGACACCTGTGATGGCGGCGAGCGCCCCGACCCACCTGGCCTCGAGCGCCTCGCCGCCGTCGAGAACCGGGATGATCAGCGTGTCGGTGACGTGTCCCACGACGAGCGCCGACGCAACGATCGCCGAGACGAACAGAGTGGCCCCTGAGACCGCCAGTGCGAACGAAACGGGATGGGCGCGAACGAACCGGGCGATGAGCCGGAACCCATCGCGAAGGACGACGCGGAGTGTCTCTGGAGCAGCCATGGACCGTGATGATGGTAGGCCGTTCGCGATTCATTCCTGTTCCCTGCGGCCGCCGGACCGGCGATCCCTCACAGGATTCCTGACGACTACTAATGGTTGCCATGGCGATTACTTTCTGTATTCTTATGGTTCGCTTGGCGCAGTCGCCCCCGGGAGGTCTGGAGTGCACAGAGGAGTCCTTGTCACCGGCCTCGTCACCGCAGTCATCACCATCGCCACCGCCGGGCCGACTGCTGCTCAGGACGCAACGGTCTCCCCGGGCGGCGTGAGAGTCGCGACGATCGTCGGCACCACAGGGTCCGACACCATCGGCTGGTGCCGAGATCCGGTAGCGACCGTGTAGCCGGCGGCGGCGGAGACGATCTGGTCTCCTATCGCGGTGCATCGGGTCCCGCCCATCTCTCGCTGCCCTACCGGGCGGCGACCGGACTCGACGGAATCGATCGGCTCTCCGGAATTGAAGCTGCAATCGGCAGCGCATTCGACGACCTCCTGGAAGATCGCAGGGGCGACGATCGATTGAGCGGTGGGTCCGGTGACGATGCCCTCTCGGGTGGCAGCGGCGATGACGTCATCCTGGGCGGGGCGGGGGATGACACGTGCACCGGTGGAGAGAGTGGAGTCTGCTGAGCCCGCTACGTGTCGGTACTCTCACGACCGTGAGACGCATCGCACTCATCGCTGCACTGGTTCTCTTCGCCTCTTCGTGCGGCGGTTCCGATGATGGAGCTTCCTGCGGGTTCGAAGCAGCGCTCATCACCGACACACTGCAGGTCACAGCGGATGCCATGGCGGGAATCTCCAGCGCAAACTTCGACATGACTCGCACCGGAGCGGAGGTCGAGGTCCAGGGAATGGTCTTCGACTCGGCGATCGGACAGTACGGGGCACCGTCGTCGGCACGGGCGCTCCTCAGGGTCGATGCTGCCGGGGTCAGCGTGGAACTCGGGACCATCTCCATCGAGGACCGGACATGGCTCACCAACCCCATTACGGGTGGCTGGGAGGAGCTGACGCGGGGGACGGGATTCAACCCTGCGGTCGTGTTCGACACGGCGACCGGGTGGAAGCCACTGATCGAGTCGCTGGGCGATCCCCGCTACTCCGACGCCGCCCAGGGCTGTGAGTCGATGGTCCTGCTGGGCGAGATCGAGCCGGCGAGGATCACTTCGCTGACACTGGGCCTGGTCGAGTCCCAGGAAGTCGACCTCGAGCTGTGGGTCGACCCGGGCACCCACCTCGTCAGCCGCGCCGCCTTCTCGACATCCGGCGGAGCAGGGATCAGCGACTGGCTGATACAGCTCTCCGGGTTCAACGCGCCCGCCGACATCGCTCCACCGGGCTGAGATGACCACGAAGCGGTCGCCCGGCGTCGTATTGGCGGTGGTCGCCTTCGGCGTCTTCGTGGCAGCCGACGATCTCACCGTCGTGTCC
>JABMPV010000117.1 GCA_013202595.1 bacterium | reverse complement strand
GTGCGAGAGGGCCTCAGAGAGCAGAAGGTGCTCGAGCACACCGCCGACTACCTGGTGTCCCCCTTCGACTTCGTCATCCCGGTCTACAAGGACCGGGGCTTCGCCGACGCCCCGCGGTGGGCCAGGCATCCGCTCATCTTCCCCATCGCCCTGCGTCTCGGACTCTGGTTCTACGACCGCCTCGGTGGCCGCGGCCGCAGCAAGTCGAAGCGGCGGATCGACGTAGCAGAGATGCAGCGCCGCTTCCCACGCATCAAGACCGACAACCTGCGCCACGGGGTTGTCTACCGCGACTACCAGACAGACGACGCCCGCCTGACCGTGATGATCGTGAAGACGGCGGTCGAGCACGGCGCCGTTGCCGCCGGATGGATGGAAGCCACATCGGTCGAGTCGGATGGATCGGGCGGATTCGTGGTGACGATCACCGACCGACTCGAGGGCGGCGAGGTCGCCGTGCGGGCCAAGACGGTGATCGCAGCAACCGGGGCATTCACTCCCCCGACCGGCACGGGGGACGATCCGATCCCCGTCGTCCTGTCCAAGGGCGCCCACCTCGTCACCCCAGCCGACGCCGTCGGGGTCACCGATAGCGCTCTGGTCCTGCCCGAGACCGAGGACGAGCGAGTGATGTTCGTTGTTCCGTGGCTCGGCCGTGCCGTCGTCGGGACCACGGACACGCCCTATTCGGGCGATCCCGCTCATCCGCTGACCGACGGCGACGACACCGCCTACATGCTGCGCCACATCCACATCTACCTCGACACGCCACGATTCGAGCCGATCAGCGCATGGTCGGGCCTGCGGGCGCTCGCCGACCCCTCGGGCGGCGACACGTCCAAGGCGTCGAGAGAGCACGAGATCACCCAGTTGACCCCGGGATACATCCAGGTGGCCGGGGGGAAACTGACCGGGTACCGGCGAATCGCCGAAGCCGTCACATCGAAGGCGATCAAGCACCTCGGGAAGAAGGAACGCAGCCACACGGCAGACATCGCCCTGGCCGGAGCAGGCCTCTCACGTGAGTTCACCCGGATGTTGGCGGCCCGATGCAGTGCGCTCGGGTTCCCAGCCAATTACAGCAACCGACTCATCGAGCGATACGGGACGAGGGCATCTCTGGTGCTCGACATCGCCGCCGGAGACGATCGCCTGCGCAAGCCGATCGGTGGGGGCGAGTGGTCACTCGCCGAGACCGTCTACCAGGCACGCCACGAGGCTGCAGCCACAGTGACCGATGTCATCCAGCGCCGCACCAGGCTCGCCTGGTTCACACCCGACCACGCCAGGGGCGACCTCGCAGCGCTGGCAGATGCCCTCGGTGACGAATTGGGATGGGACGACGTCCGCAGAGACTCCGAACTCGAACGTGTCGAGCGAGATCTGGCCGCAGAGGGCCTGTGATCAGAGTGCGCGCACATTGATTCCGGGGCGAGCCTATCTGCGCGCGCTCTCAGTACAGCCTGACCACTTCCGGCTTCGCAGCCGTCATGTAGTCGGCCGTGGTCATCCGCATCGAACGGCTGTGGCTCCCGGCAGGGAACACCATCTCCGATGTGATCGACAGCGCGACGTCGATCAGGGTGCGCATTCCGTACAGATTGCCGAAGGGCGGTTCTGAGCCCCGCTCGCAATCGGGGAAACGCTCGGAGAACTCATCCTCCCTGGCCATGGCCACGGCAGGGACGAGGAGCGAGGCAGCCGCCACGTCGAGGTCGATCCATTCGGTGGCCGGCACAACGGCCATCACCAGTTCGCCGCCTGCCCACAGGATGACCGGCTTGGCCACCATGCGGCCGGGAACGTGCTCGGCACCCGCCAATTCCTGCGCGGTGAAGGCCGGTTCGTGGTCGCTCAGCGTGTACCCGACCCCGGTGGAGATGAGGTGCTCGCGAACCTTCTCTGCACACGATCCGCTGGGCAGCATTCCGGCCTCCTCTCGAGGGCTCCCCCTTTCACCGCGCACGGTACGGAAGTCGTCCCACCAGGTCCATGGCCGGAAGGCCCTTTTTCTGCGTGGAATCAGGAACCGATGCCGACGCGACTCCGGGCTAGAGCACCCCTTCGAACTGCGCCTCGAAATGGGCCACGAGTGAGTCGATCGGAATGCGGACCTGCTCCATGGTGTCGCGGTCGCGCACGGTGACCGCCCGGTCGTCGAGCGTGTCGAAGTCGACCGTCACCGCGTACGGAGTCCCGATCTCGTCCTGACGCCGATAACGCCGGCCGATCGACTGGGTGACATCCACCTCGATCGCCCACTTCTTGCGCAGCAACCCTGCGACCTCGCCGGTCACAGCCACCAGGTCCTCCTTCTTGGACAGCGGCAGCACGGCGACCTTCACAGGCGACAGCCTGGGATGGAGTTTGAGGACGGTGCGTGTCTCGCCACGCACCTCTTCCTCGTGATAGGCGTCGAGCAGGAAGGCGAATGCCGAGCGGGTCGCTCCTGCTGCCGGCTCGATGACGTAGGGGAAATACCGCTCGCCCTTCTCCTGGTCGAAGTACCGGAGATCCTCGCCGCTGTGCTCGGCGTGCTGGCGGAGGTCGAAGTCGGTGCGGTTGGCGATGCCCTCGAGTTCGTCCCACCCCCATGGGAACAGGTACTCGACGTCGCTGGTGGCCGTTGCGTAGTGCACCAACTCGTCCTCGTCGTGGGGACGCAACCGGAGCGACCCGGGCGTCATCCCGAGATCCAGGTACCACTGCATCCGATGGTCCAGCCAGTACTCATACCACTGCTGCACCTCGTCGGGCGGCACGAAGAACTCCATCTCCATCTGGATGAACTCACGCGTCCTGAACACGAATTGGCCGGGTGTGATCTCGTTGCGGAACGACTTGCCGATCTGGGC
>JABMPV010000116.1 GCA_013202595.1 bacterium | reverse complement strand
TCGCTCCACACCGCAGCCATCTCGGGTCTGGTGTAGCGCTCGATCATGTCCACTCCTCCCGGTACTCCATGAGAGCCTCGGCGAGGTCATCGTCCGTGACACCCATGATCGAAATGGCCAGGAGCGCCGCGTTGGCGGCGGAGTCCACGGCGACGGTCGCAACCGGCATCCCGGTCGGCATCTGGACGGTCGACAACAGAGCATCGAGACCGCCGAGTCCGCCGCTCGAGATGGGCACCCCGATGACCGGGAGCGTCGTGTGAGCCGCCACTGCCCCTGCCAAGTGGGCGGCCTTCCCTGCTCCGCAGATGATGGCTGCCACACCCGACCCCCTCGCCCATCGAGCGATCTCTGCGACGCGCTCGGGGGTGCGATGAGCCGATGCCACGATCACGTCGTGATCGATCCCGAAGCGCTCGAGCATCTCGGAAGCCGGTGCCATTCGATCGGCATCTTTGTCTGATCCCATCAGCACGAGGACCTTCATTTCGTGACACCTCCGATGTCGGTGCGCATCTGCTTGCCGGCGAAATCGATGACGGCGGCCGCCTCGTAGGCCTTCGATCGGGCGTCGGCCAGCGTCGGGCCGGTGCCGACGACGTTCACGACCCTGCCTCCGACTGTGATGACATCATCGCCTTCTCGGGCGGTCCCTGCGTGGAATACCGCTGCTCCGGCGATCCCGACGACCCGATCCAGTCCCGCGATGGGGTCGCCGGTGCGCGGCGAAGCCGGATATCCGTGGGCGGCGAGGACCACATCCACGGCGAACTCGCCGCTGAAGACGGCGTCGGCCCCTGACAGGTCGCCCGATGCTGCTCTGCCCATCAGTTCGTGGAACGGCGTCTCGAGGAGCGGCAGGACTACCTGGGTATCGGGGTCGCCCATGCGGACGTTGAATTCGAGCACCTTCGGCCCGTCTGCCGTGAGGACCAGACCGGTGTAGAGGAACCCGGAGAACGGTGTGCCCCAATCGGCCATCGTCTGGAGGATCGGGGCGACCACCTGTGACATGGTGTCATCGATCAGCCCTCCGGGAGCGTCGGGGATGGGGGAGTAGCAGCCCATGCCCCCGGTATTGGGACCCATGTCGCCGTCGGCGAGACGCTTGTGATCGCGGGCATGGCCGAACGGGATGGCCGTCAGTCCGTCGCAGAGAGCGAAGACCGACACCTCCGGCCCTTCGAGGAACTCCTCGATGACCACGTGGTCCCCCGCCCTCCCGAATTCGCCGTCGAAGCATCGATCGATCCACGACCCTGCCTCGGAGCGGTCGTCGCTCACGAGCACGCCCTTGCCGGCAGCCAGGCCGTCCGCCTTCACGACGAAGGGCCCCGGGAGCGCCGCCAGGTGCTCTCGAGCGGTCCCCGGACGATCGAAGACGGCCGATCCACCGGTCGCCACTCCTGCCGATTCCATGACCTTCTTGGCGAACGCCTTCGAAGACTCGAGTCGGGCGGCCGATCGGCCCGGTCCCACCACCGGCACTCCGGCGGTCCGCAGGGCATCGGCCACGCCCGCAGCGAGGGGAGCCTCTGGTCCGATGAGGACGTAGTCGGCACCGACGGCAGCGACGGCGTTCCGCACATCGAGAGGGTCGGCCGGTGATCCACCGGTGGTCGGACCGATCGAAGCGAGACCCGGGTTCCCGGGCATGGAGACCACACGGGCGCCAGAGCGAGCCAGGCTCCAGCCCATAGCGTGTTCCCGCCCGCCGCCCCCGAGCAGGAGAACCGTCATCGGTCGAAAGTAGCTTCCCGATCTGGGCCCACGGAGATCATTGCCACGGGGACACCGGAGAGCTCTTCGACCCGCTCCACATAGGCCTGAGCCTCCTTGGGCAGGTCTCCGAAAGCTCGCACCTCCGTTATGTCGGTACCCCATCCGGGAAGCTCTTCGTAGATGGGAGAGCAGTTGTACAGCACCCGCTGTTGGCGGGGGAAGTCCACGTACCGCTCACCGAGTGACGAGTAGGCGTTGGCGATCCTCAGTGTCGGGAAGGCCGACAGCACGTCCAGTTTGGTGAGCGCGAGTTCCGTGATCCCTCCGACTCGCACCGAATACTTCAGCGCGACCGTGTCGAGCCAGCCACATCGGCGGCGGCGGCCGGTGACGACTCCGTACTCGCCGCCGATCTGAACCATCCGCTCTCCGGTCTCATCGTTGAGCTCGGTGGGGAACGGCCCGCTGCCGACTCGTGAGATATAGGCCTTGGTGATGCCGAGCAC
>JABMPV010000115.1 GCA_013202595.1 bacterium | reverse complement strand
GAGCACCGGAGGGGGCAGCGAATCGGAGATCAACAGGAGCGCCAGTGGATCCGCCTCCCTGCCATCCGCAAAGCGGGTCCTTCCCTCGATGACCGGATCCCCCATGACCCCGAGTGCAAACGCCGTCGAGGCGGGCGTGAGGTGATGGCGGAACTGCCGAGCAACGGCAGGCAGTCCGGGGAAGCCATCGTTTGAGACCAGGTCCTCGAGTGGCGGAAGATCAGGCGGAGCGGCAGCGACCATGGTGGGGCCAGATGACGCCCCGTGATCGCCGAAGGTGGCAGTGGCCCGCAGCACCTCGATGCCGTCCTGAATGAATCGGGCCGACCCGGTCGACAGCCTGCGGCCGGTGCGAACCACCTCGACCTCGATCTCCACAGGGGCGTTGCGCGGGCGCCGCAGGAAGTGGGCCGTCACCGTGAACGGATGCGGATGCCCCACCTCCTTGCCTACTGCCGCCGCAGCCAGGGCCATGAGGTATCCCCCGTTCGGTGCGATCCCGAAGTTGTATCTGTCGGACACCTCTCCACACCAGGTGTGGGGTCCCAGGGGGGCGAGTTCGATTGCCTCGTCGAAGCCAAACATCAGGCCGCGCAGCGTACCGTCGGCAGCGCTAGAGCAGATCGGACTCGAACGATTCTGGACGGTCTAGAATTTTGACCGGTGCCCCTCGTGGCACCCACCACGCAGGCCTTTCCGCCCCCCTGGAGGGCCTGCGACCCACCGGAGACCGGCCCGCCCACTCGGCGGGCCGGTTTTCCATCGGGGTCGCTTCCGCGGGTGCTGAAGCCCTCCCCCGTCATTCGATGTCTCGAATCGACATGTACCGCACGCGGGGCTAATCTCCCATACCGGTGCCCCTAGTGGCACCCCACCACGCAGGCTTCTCCGCCCCCCCTGGAGGGCCTGCGACCCACCGGAGACCGGCCCGCCCACTCGGCGGGCCGATCTTCATTTCGGCGTGGGTCGCCGAACGAGACCGCTGCGGTGAGATAATCGCCGGGCAATGAAACTCCGGATGCTCCGCCCTCGCGATCTCGCCCTCGCCCTGCGCGACCTCGCTCGCCGCAGCCCGCGGGAGGCGGAGGAGTATCTCGGCGCTCACCAGGAGCAGTGGGACCACCTCGCATCGGTCGATCCCCAGGACGCCGCCGACATCCTCGAGGCCATCGACAAAGAAACAGCAGCCGACCTCATCGTCGGGCTCGGCTCGGAGGTGGCAGCCGACGTCCTGGAGGAGATGCGCCACGAGGCAGCGGCAGACATCCTTGAGGAACTCGACCCGGAGGCGGCGGCCCGATTCGTCGCCGATCTCCCTGCAGGAGAGGCGGCCGACATCATCGGCGCCCTCGAACCCGAGATGGCCGAGGAGCTCATCTCGTTCCTCCCCATCGACATCGAAGCCCAGATCTCCAAACTGCTCGCCTATCCGCCCGACTCTGCCGGCGGACTGATGTCACCCGACCCGGCGAACCTTCCCCGTGATATCACCACGGGTGAGGCGATCGAAGCGTTGCGCCGCCTCAGCGAGCACCTCGAGAACCTGTCCTACGTCTACGTCGTCGATGAGTCGAACCGACTTGTCGGAGTGGTGTCCTTTCGAGAGTTGGTGTTTGCACGCCCAGGGAGGGCTCTCGACGAAGTGATGGTCCCGAACCCGGTCGCCGTAAGGCCCGAGACCGACCGGGAAGACGTGGCCGCACTCATCCAGCGGTACTCGCTCCTCGCGGTGCCCGTCGTGGACCACAGAGGCGTCCTCATCGGAATGGTCGAAGTGGACGAGGTCCTCGAGGCCATCCAGCGCGAGGCCACCGAGGACATCGCGGCGATGGTCGGCGCCGGGACAGAGGAGACCATCTACACCCCGGTGACCCGATCCATCAGGAGCCGGCTCCCCTGGACCGCCTTCAACCTCGCGACGGCATTTCTGATCGCTCTCGTGATCGCAGGTTTCGAGGACACGATCGATCGCGTGGCAATCCTGGCCGCCTACATGCCGGTCGTTGCCTCGGTCGGCGGCAACAGTGGCGCCCAGAGCCAGGCGATCGTCATCAGAGCCATGGCTGTGGACGACATCCCCCGGCAGTGGAAGCGCCGGATCGTCCTGCGGTCGCTGCTCGTCGGTCTCTTCATCGGTGTCACCATCGGTGCGCTCTCGGGGGCGATCGCCACTGCGTTCACCCAGGAGCCGAGGATCGGCCTGGTGATCGGTCTCGCAGCCTTCACCAACCTGGTGGTGGCAAATCTGGCCGGAAGTGGGATACCGCTCCTGCTGGACAAGGTCGGCCAGGATCCGGCGCTCGCATCGAACATCTTCATGACGATGATCACCGACCTCGTCGGATTCGGTGGCTTCCTGGCCATCGCCACGTTGCTGCTCTGACCCCATCGGGCTTCGGCTCACGCTTCGGCTCACGCTTCGGCTGTGGCTACGGCTCCTGCTGCCGCTCGGCCAGCCATTCGTCCCACGTGACATCGAGCCACGGCTGAAGGTTCACCTCGCGGAACCGACGCTGCATCTCGTCGAACAACTCCTCTGTCGGCTCGATCTCGAGGCCGCGTCTGGCGATCTCGAGAGTCGGCTGCCAGCCCTGGGGACCGTGCGCCTGATCAATGCCGTTGCGCCAGTCGGGGGGGACCGATCCCGAGCGATCCGTATCCGCCCAGTAGGCCGCCATCCGCTTGGCAAGCCGCATCGCCCGTCTCGCCCATCTGCCGTACTGCTTGTCGACGGGAGGCGGTAGTGAGCCGAGGGCGTCCGTATACCAACCCTCCATCTCCGACTCGTCGAAGGCGCCGGGATCATCCATGACGCGCTCGTAGAGACGGTCGATGGAACCGATCAGCGAAAGGGCACTACTCATCGTCGCCTCATCTCAAGCAGACGGGCCGGTCTCGTCCGCGACGATGGAGAGGAACTCGGCACGCAGCCTCCCGGCCACGGGACCGGTGCGAACCTCCCGGTCGCCGATGACACCAATGGGAATGACCTCTTTGACAGTCGACAGGCCCACGACCTCGTCAGCGGCCAGCAAGCGCTCGAGTGGCGCTGAGACCTCACGCACCTCGATACCGAGATGCTCGCCGATCTCGAACAGCACACTACGCGTTATCGAGGCCAGGATCCCCAGATCCAGTCCGGGCGTCTCGATGACATCGCCGATCAGCCACGCAATGCCGAAGGTCGGGCCTTCGAGTATGAACCCGTCGCGGGAATAGAGGAGTGCATCGTGGAATCCCGCCCGCCGGGCCATGTCGGCGGACGCCATATTCGGAGCGTACGACAGCCACTTGATCCCCGACAGGGGGCCGTCCGCAGTACCTGGATGCCACGGGGCCTCCAGCGGCATCACCCTCAGCGGAGAGGGGATATCGGGAATCGGCTCCCACATGACGATGGTCTGCGACGGCGCATCGAACAGCGGATCGCGCCCCCCTCCCGTCACCACGATCCGCACCTGCCCTTCGCCGTTCTCGGCCACCGCGGTCACCCATGAGATCAGATCGTCCCGGCCGGGGAGACCCACGGCGAGTGCCGCAGCGCTCCGCTCCAACCGGTCGAGATGGGGTCCCAAGCGAAAGGGTGCCACCCCGTAGGACCGGATGACCTCGAACACGCCGAAGCCGCGCATCACAGCCCAATCGAAGACGGAGACCCTGGCATCGGCCTCGTTCACCGGACGGCCATCGATGATCACTCTCATGGCGTTGAGATTAGGCCGGACATCGGGACCCGACACCACCGCCCCGCAGCCGTCCGCGCCCATAGAATGTCCCGACCGGCCACACTCACCGACCGGAGGATCGAGTGACCGATCATCTCAACGCGTTGCGCTCCATCGTCGATGAGGAAGCGACGCGCATCATCGAGTTGCGGCGCACTCTCCACCACAACCCCGAACTGGGCTGGGACGAGCACGCCACCACAGCCGCCGTGGCAGCCGCGCTCGGCGAGCGCGGCATCACCCACGCCCTCCGCAGCGGTTCGACGGGTCTGACGGCGGACGTCGGTGCGGGTGAAGCGGCCGTCGCATTCCGCGCAGACCTCGACGCACTCCCCATCGACGAGCAACGCATGTCTCCCTACCAGTCGCAGAACCAGGGAGTCATGCACGCCTGCGGCCACGACGCCCACACGGCCATCGGCGTGGGGATCGCCACGGTCCTCAGCCGCTACGAGGGACTGCCGGGCCGGGTCAGGTTCGTGTTCCAACCGGCAGAGGAAAGGATTCCTGGTGGGGCCAGGGCGATGGCCGACGAAGGAGCCATCGACGGAGTGTCGGCGATCCTCGCGTTCCATGTGGACCCTTCGATCGCTCCCGGGTCCGTCGGTCTGCGCGCAGATGCCATCACAGGAGCCAGCGATCGGCTGTCGATAGAACTGACCGGTCCAGGTGGGCACACCAGCAGACCCCACCAGACCGCCGACCTCGTGTACGCAGCGGCCAAGCTGGTTCTGGATCTCCCCTCTCACCTGCAGCGCCTCACCGATCCCCGCCGCCCCATCGCTGTCGTGTTCGGCCGCATCGCCGGGGGGGCAGCGGAGAACGTGATCCCTTCGCATATCTCACTCGGCGGAACCATCCGCCTGTTCGATCTCGAGATCTGGCGCACCCTGCCTCCGAGGATCGAACGACTCATCCACGAGATCGTTGAACCGCTCGGTGCGACCGCCAAGGTCGAGTACGAGCAGGGCTCACCGCCGGTGGTCAACGACTCGGCCGTGATCGATGTCATCCGGTCGGCCGCAGAAGTGACGCTCGGAAGCGACAGCATCCTCCCGACAGAACAGAGCCTGGGCTCTGAGGACTTCTCCTGGTTCCTCGACAAGGCGCCGGGAGCGCTCATCCGCCTCGGTTCGGCGCTCCCCGATCGCAAGGTCGACCTACATTCGGCGAGGTTCGACATCGATGAACGGGCCATCCCCACCGGGATGCTCGTCGGGGCCATGGCCCTGATCAGGCTGCTCGAGAGAGCCGGCGCCTAGTGCCCGTCGTCGATCTCGCAGCCGATCACTGTCTCACCCCAGCATCGGTCGTTGCTGCCTGCTCCGCCATTCACGGTGTCGCTGCCGGCGTAGCCCCAGATCTGGTCGTTTCCTGCGTTGCCGTACAGCGTGTCGTCGCCCATGGATCGTGTCGTCGCCCTTGTCTCCGTTGAGGATGTCACCCCGGTCGGTCCCCCAGATGGTGTCGTTCCCTGTGGTGCCCTTGACACTCTCGATACTGGAGAGCGTGTCAGCGCCGTGCCCCGTGGCTGTGCCGGCCATGAGGTCGATCACCACGGGGATCGATCCCCAGAACCATCACCGGTGGTGCCGGTCACCGTGATCGCATACCCGCCGCATGCGAGTGCATCGGAAGCCGTGTACCCACCGGCAGGCGCCGGGAGCGACCCGGCGGCACACAGGCATATGACGAACATCACTCTGAGAACCCGCATCGACCACCTCCCGTCCAGTCATCGAACAAGGGAGGCGGTGCCGGCGGTAGGGCCAAACGATAGAAACCCGATCTGTCGGACCCACTCGAGCGCGACCATATCGCAGGCGCTAAATGGCTCGCCAGAGTCCGCCATGATCACTGCCGCCGATCAGCCCGGATTGATCATCCCCTCACATTGGAAGAAGACCTCACCCCGGCAGTCGTCGTCGCCGTTCTGGCCGCTGGCGAGGTCGTAGCCGCCCTCCCCCACCAGGAGATCGTCTCCGTCCCCGCCGTAGAGGAAATCGTTCGAGTCCCCGCCGTGGAGTTCATCGTTGCCGAGATCCCCGTATACGGAGTCCTGACCGTTGCCCCCGTACAGGAAGTCGTTGCCGCCGAAGCCATAGATCGTGTCGTTGCCGCCGCGTCCCTTGATCTCGTTGGATCCATTGCTGCCGATGATGTTGTCGCCATCAACCGATCCCAGGAGGTTCTCGATCGACGACAAGATGTCGGTCCCCTCGCCGAATGCCGTGCCGCCGTGGAGCGACACGATGATCGGCCCGTGGATGAACTCCACCGTGTCAGTGTCGTTCCCTCCCGTGATGGTGTCGTCGCCAGCACCTCCGGCCAGCCGGTCGTCACCGGTCCCACCATCGATTGAATCGTCCCCCCGACCTCCATTGAGCACGTCGTTGTCATAACTCCCGTTCAATTCATCGTCCCCACCTCTGCCGATCAGCGTGTCGTCTCCCGCGCCGCCATCCATCCAGTTCGGCCCCGCCGTTCCCAGGACGGTGTCATCGCCGTTGCCGGCCTTCACCCACTCGACGAGCACGACTGTGTCCGACCCCAATCCCGTCATCGTCCCGGCTTGCAGGTCGACGGTGATCGACTCGTGGCCGCTGTAGATGAGGAGATCGGTGCCCACTCCGCCGTTGAAGAGATCGTCGGATGAATCCGGGGGCGTCACGCTGGCCGAGGGGCTCACATGGATCCTGTCGTCGCCCGCGCCTCCAAAGACCCGATCGGCACCGAGCCAGGGTTCGAGTCCATCGTCGCCGCCGAGTCCCCTCAGTATGTCGTCACCCTCGTGACCGAAGAGGTGGTTGTCGCCATTGG
>JABMPV010000114.1 GCA_013202595.1 bacterium | reverse complement strand
GGCATCCGGCATCCGACGTCGGTCTTCAGCCGTCAGGGGTCAGCCATCACGAGTGCCCACACGCGCCCACGGACGTCGGACGTCGGACAGCCGCCCGAAAGGGCGGCGCCGGAAGGCACTGCCCGACCCGAAAGGGCGGCGCCGGAAGGCACTGCCCGACCCGAAAGGGCGGCGCCGGAAGGCACTGCCCGAAGGGCCGTCCTACACGTCCCGGATGCCGTCGACCATCAGGAAGATCCCTGCAACGACGGCCAGCACTGCGACGATCCTCCCGACGGCGACGAGCACCCGGCCGGCCAGGCCGTCGGTGCGAACCGGGAACAGTGCCACCAGAATCGCCACGGCAGCGACCACCGCGACCATGGTCGCTACCACGCCCTCCGTGGACCCGGCCGAGATGGCCAGGAGGAAGGCCGACGGCGTGATCAGTCGGGGAAACGCCACAGGCCACAGAGCGGCGATCGGGCCCTCGGGAACCGGTTCCTCATGAGGGATCTCCTTCACGAACGATCGGACGCCGCCGACCACGACCACCAGGCCCGCCGCGATCCGGAAGGTCTCCGGGGTGATCTCGAGAGCCTCCAGGAGCGGACCGGATACCCCGGCGAGCAGCCAGAAGGCACCGAGAGCGAGCACGCCGCCGGTCGCCACGATCGCGAACCGCGCTCTGTGATCTGACCCCTCAGGGACTCCAAGACGGGTCCGCGGGGCGTTGACCACTGCCTGCCAGGCGATGGCGAGCAAGAGTCCTGTCATCCTGAAGCCTCCCGTTGTTCCAAGATCGGTAGCGCAGCGAGCAGCGCCGAGATCACGTGCTGCTCGTCATCCATCTGGGTGTAGCCCCTGTAGAACCAGGCTCCCCTGGTGAGATCGGGGTTGGGCCACTCCTGTGCCTGGGCCCCCGTCACCTGACGCTCCACCATGAACCCTGCGGTGCAGACCAGGCGGTCTTCGATGTTCTCCTCGAGATCGGCGAGGCGATCGTCGGTCTGGGCGAGTCGCCACAGGGCCCCGATCCCCTCGCCGGCCGTTCCGACACCGGCGGGCGGTCCCGGGTACCAACGCAGCAGCAGGTTGACGCCGCTGCCGAGGCGCTGGGACTCGAAGCGAAGCCTGATGCCGAAGTAACCGGCGAGTTGGCGGCCATAGCCCATCCGGTCCTCATCGATGAGATCCGGACGCAGCGCAGAGACCGTATAGGCGGCCCAGTGGTCGGGCAGGCGCGAGATCCGGCCCTCATCACGATCGCGCTGCACATTGAGGTAGTCGAGTGTGTCGGCTGCCGACTCGCCCCAGCCTTCGCCGGGGAAAAGGCGGTCCAGCATCGCCAGCGCCCACGATGCCTCACCAGAGGCGAAGATCCCCGTGATTCCGGGGACCGGGGCGCCCGTCGACGGACGCCAGTGGGCCAGCATCGAGCCATCCTCCTGCTGCTGGCCGACCAGGAATCGGCCGACACCGCGCATCAGGTCGTCGTGCACCGGATCTCCGGTGAAGTCGCGCCTGAGGCTCAGCGCTGCGAGGAACAGGCTGTTGGCGCCGAGCGGAACATCCCCCGTAGTGCCCTTCCATGCAATGGCGCCGCCACCGGTGTCGATGAGATCGTCCAGCATGTACTGCAGGCCCTGATCGGCCAGCACGGCGGCCGACGGGTCCAATTCGATCGCCACCTGGTAGAGCGACATGGTGACACCGGCATGCCGGGCGGTGTTGTAGCCGCTCGACTCGATGGCTCCGTCTCTCGTGAACCCGTAGGTGTATCGCCCATCGTCCCGGTAGCCCCGCTCGAACCAGTCGACGGCTTCACCAATCGACGTGCGGACCTGGGCTGCGGTCACAGGCGGGCACACCTCGGCGGGCACGAGAGCGAATCGGAGCACGGCTGCGCCCACGGCCCAGAGGGCGAGGTGGGCTGCGAAGCGACGACCGATCATGACGGACGGAAGACTAGGAGACAGGATGAGAGATGGCGCTATGCGCCGGTCGCTGCCACCATCACTCCCATGATCGACATCATGCTGCTGCTGGCGCTGCCGGCCTCGGGCAAGTCCGAGATCCGACGCTACCTCGACCACCTCGACGCCGGGGCGCTCGCCGATCTGAGCCTCGGCGGCCAGGTGCACGTAGACGACTATCCATACGTCCACCTGATGCGCCGCATCTCCGGCGAGATGGCGTCGCTGGGCGCCGTCCCGATGTTCTTCACAGACTCTCGATCGCAGTTCACAGAACAGCGGGACTGGCTGACACTGACACTGCTCCTCGACGAGGACATCAGGGATGTGACCGGCCCACCGCCACCGCCCGGACCGGCGGCGCCATGGCTCTTCGACCGGATGGACTCGGCATCCGAAGGTGCAGGCATCGGCCGGCGGTTCGATGCTCTCGATTCCGACCTCAACGGGCGCCTCGCGGATGCCGTCGAACCGGATGCTGCCGAGCTGCGCGATTCCCTTCCACGGGTGGATTCCCTGGATGGCCGAACCCTCGTGGTCGAGTTCGCGCGCGGTGGTCCCGAGGGAGCGGTGCCACCGCTCGAGTCTCCGTTCGGGTTCGCCAACTCGCTGGCTGCGATGTCGAGCTCCGTGCTGGTGCGCAGTGCGATCGTCCATGTCGCGGTCAGCCCCGCGGAGAGCAGGCGGCGCAATCTCGACCGCGCCAGGCCGGGGCCCGAGGGCGATGCCTCCATCCTCCACCACGGTGTGCCCGAAGCCGTGATGCGAGGCGACTACGGCACGGAGGACCTCTCATGGATGATAATGCAGTCGCCCCTCCGCGGGACCGTCTCGATCGCTCATCCGGAGGGCCCGCTCCTGGTGCCAGCGGCACGACTCGACAACGAAGACGACCTGACCTCGCATCTGCGCGGCGAGGTGAGCGAGTGGGATGCCGCGGACACGGCTGAGTTGCACCACCGCCTGGTAGCCGCCACCACTGCCCTGAACGAGGAAGTGTGATGCAGGCCGGTCGGAGCGCCGGCCTCCTCGCGCTGGGCCTTCTCCTCGCCGGATGCACCGGGCCGACGACCACGTCGACGAGTGCTGCACCGCCCGTGACTCTCATGAGCAGCACGATCACGGTTCCCGAATCGCCCGAGCCGCCGACGACGATCCCCGCCACGACGTCCAGTGCGGACGTTGTCACGGCCACAGGGTCGGAAGAACCCGACTCGACGGCGCCGACGACGACAGCGCTGCCCGACACGCTGTGCCCCGACCTGAGCGGCGGCGATCCAACGTGGTGGGTGGCCGGCTTCGACCTCTCCACCGGAGCGGCTCTGTGGGCCATCCCCTCTCTCCCCGTTGCACACTCGACGCTGTCGGGTCCGAGTGTCGCCATCACCCTCGACAACGGGATCACCGCCGTGGTGGACGCCGCCACCTGCACGCCGATCGCCACGATCCCCGGGACCTCCCCCGGATCACAGGTAGATGGGCGACTTCTCCTTCCCGATCGAAACAGCATGCGCTCGCTCGATCCGGTCACGGGAGATCCCGTGTGGGAGACCGGGTGGCCGGGTGGATCGGCCGACATCCGCGATGGGGCCATCGCCGCGACCGGTGACGCCATCGTCGCCGCCGACGCCGCAGGACGCCTGATCCTGCTGGACCGGGAATCGGGCCGCACGATGTCATCTGCGTCGCATGAGAGCCTCGCGTCGGCACCCGGCACCGTCCACTCCGGATCGGGCATATGGGTACTCGCGACGTCGGACGGGAACGTGACGGCATTCGAAGAGGGAACACTCGACGAGCGCTGGTCGATCCAGGCCGGCCCGACCCGTTCGAACGTCGATGCGACCGGCCCTGCGGTCATCGCAGTCAACGGGACCGATGTGATCGCCCTCGACCCGGCGACGGGGATCGAGATCTGGCGCGTCGGCTTCCCCGGCGGTCTCTCCCACCCCGTTGTCGATCACGACGAAGTGCACGTCCTGGACGAGTTCGGTCGACTCCATCATCTCTCTGTTGCCGACGGCTCATCCGTCTTCGTCGGCACTCTCGGCACCGATCCCGACGCCGCGATCCTGCTGCACGACGATCCGCTCACAGTGGTGACCGAAGGCGGTCTGGCCACCGGATCGACGCTGCTGCCCCATGTGACATGGGTCGTGGACCTGCCCATCATTGGGACGGTCGCCGTGGCGGCGGTCGGCACCGAAATCGTCGTACTCGCCGGGCCCATCGGCTGACCCGGCCGATACCGGGACGGCGGACCCTGATGGAGGTGACCATCGTCCCTGGTCACGCAGTGCCGGATGGTGTCATCCTGCTTGGTGGCTACCCCAGGAAAGGCCACCAGTCATGCGTTTCCGCCCCGCCATCGATTCAGCAACCGGCGAGATGTACCTCGCCGTGGAAGAACGCGGGAAGTTGCTTCTCGAAGAACCGCTGCTGAACAAGGGCACCGCGTTCTCCCGAAAGGAACGCGAGGACCTCGACCTGCAGGGACTCCTGCCGGCCCACGTCAGCACCATGGAAGAGCACCTCGAGCGAGTGAGTCGCCAGTTCCACTCCAAGGAGACTCCACTCGAACAGCACATCTACCTCGCCAGCCTCCACGATCGCAACGAGACCCTGTTCTTCCGCTTCCTGATGGAGAACCTCCGCGAGACCGTGCCGGTGGTGTACACACCCACCGTCGCCGAAGCCTGCAGCCACTGGAGCCAGATCTTCCGCCAGTCGCGCGGCATCTATGTGACGCCTCGTGACAAGGGGCACATCAGCCGTGTCCTCCGGGGCCGGGGCATGAAGCAGGCCGCCGTGATCGTCGTCACCGACAACGAGCGCATTCTCGGCATCGGCGACCAGGGCGCCGGCGGCATGGGAATCCCGATCGGAAAGCTCGCCCTCTACACCGTGGGCGCCGGCATCCACCCGTCGCTGTGTGTGCCGATCTCGCTCGACGTCGGCACCAACAACCAGGCGCTCCTGGACGACCCGACGTATCTGGGCCTCCATGAGCCACGCCTCCGCGGCGACGAGTACTGGTCCTTCATCGATGAGTTCGTCAATGCCGTGAGGGAGGTCTTCCCCCAGGCACTCCTGCAGTGGGAGGACTTCGCCAACGCGACATCCTTCCGCAACCTGAACACCTATCAGGACGTCGTCCCGTCGTTCAACGACGACATCCAGGGCACCGCGGCGATGGTGGTCGCAGGCATGGCCGGAGCGATGCGGATCGCCGGCGAGAACATGCGGGACCAGATCATCATGATCCACGGTGCGGGATCGGCCGGCAGCGGCATCCACGAGCAGTTGATCGCAGCGATGGTGGCCGAAGGTGCCGACCCGAAGGTGGCACGCGGCCAGATCTTCGTCACCGATTCCAAGGGTCTGATCGTCGACAACCGCAAGGGCCTCGACGAACGCAAGATGGACCTGGCGACACCCAAGGGCGTCGTCGCCAAGTGGGGTATCCGTGGCGACACGGTCACTCTGCACCAGGCGATCGAGCACACGGAGCCATCGGTGTTGATCGGTGTCTGCGGCAAGCCCGGCGAGTTCACCGAGCCGATGATCAAGACGATCGCAGCCAAGCACGAGCGTCCCATCGTCATGCCCCTGTCCAATCCGACATCGCAGACCGAGGCAACGCCCACAGACATCCTCTCGTGGTCCGAGGGCAGGGCACTCGTCGCCACGGGGAGCCCGTTCGACGATGTGGTCATGGACGGTAAGACCCACCGGATCGGGCAGGCGAACAACGTGTACATCTTCCCCGGGGTCGGCCTCGGGATCATCGCCGCCAAGGCTCGCAAAGTCACCACGACGATGTTCCTCGCCGGCGCCAGGGCACTGGCTCGTGAGGTGAGCCAAGAGACGCTGGCGACCGGCAGCCTCTTCCCTGCGATCGAGAAGGTTCGCGACGTCTCACGGTCCGTGGCGCATGCAGTCGCCGTCCAGGCGGTCGAGGAGGGTGTCGCAGATCCGGTGATCGACATCGAAGGCGTCATCGACCAGATGATGTGGCTGCCGACCTACATCCCGTATCGGCCCGCCTGATCGGCCTGATCGCCATCTGACCCCGGCTCGTCCGGAGTTCGACCTCGCCGCCGTCGAAGCGCGGCTCACCATGCTGGAACAGCAGGTCGGCTGAGCGCCGTCCGGGGTTACCGCCCCGTCAGTTGGTGAAGCATCTCGGCGAACTCCGGCGCACCGGTGGCGCGCCCCGCATCGAGATCCACGACGGACCCGTCCGAGAACTGCAGCACGGCCCTGTAGACGATCTTGAGCTTCTCCATCGAGATGGCTGCGATGTCACTGAGCGGATACTCGGCAATGAGCGCTTTCGGGGCACCCTTCATCTGGGAGAACGAATACACCAGGAATCGCTTGTTGGTGAGCGCCAGCACCACCGGTGCAGAGGGAAAATCCTCCGCCATGCCGGAGCGATGAGCGTCGCCGTGCTCCTCGATGCGCTTCTTGCCTGCACGATCGGCGATGACGCCGCCGACGACACCGCCGACGCCGAACCCGACCGAACGCGACCCGGTCCCTCCCGGATTCGTGTGCGTCGCAGCCTTGAACTCCTCGTCCGCTGCGAGGTCCCCCGACATCGTCTTGATCACCTTTTTGGTGAAGTTCGGCATGTTCCCTATCCCCTCGGTCTCGTGTGGTGCCGTCTGGCAGGGCACTCTGACGCACCTTTCCCCCGAAGTGATTCCCGGCGCGCCAGAATGATTTGATCGTGAGTTTCTACTACGCCGACATGATGTACCTGGGGACCCAGGGCCATCTCTTCCCATACGACATCCGATTCGACCCCGCCGATCCCGCACATCTCGAGGGGACTCCCGACGGCGGCGCCCGCTTCCGTCTCGTCACCGAGACCGGCTTCGCCGGGGCCCACCTGGTCCGCCAGGACGGTGTCGGCATCGCTATGGATCTGGTCGGGCAGGGCCGCCACACCCAGGTGTGGCAGACCTTCGTCGCTCCCGATGAACTCCCCCGCCGCTACACGTTCGCACTGCGAACCGATGACGGCCTGGCCGTCTACAGAGTCCCCGCCGGAGTCGGTAATGCGGTGGAGCGCCTCGATCGCTGGACTCTCGACCGCGAGTCACTCCCCGCCGTCGTCGTGCCGGAGTGGGCACGGGGGGCGACCATCTATCAGATCTTCCCCGACCGCTTCGCCAACGGTGACCCAACGGTCTCGCCCGAAGGCGCGGCGCCCTGGGGCACGGAGCCTCGCTGGCTGGACTTCCAGGGAGGCGATCTCATCGGAATTGCACAGCGACTCGACTACCTCGCCGAACTCGGTGTGGACGCCGTCTACCTCAATCCGATCTTCACCTCACCTTCCACCCACCGCTACGACGCCGTCGACTACTACCAGGTGGATCCGGTGCTCGGGGGCAACGACGGGTTGCGCCTGCTGATCGACGCATTGCATGCGCGGGACATGCGGCTGATCGTCGACGCATCGTTCAACCACTGCCATCCCAAGTTCTTCGCATTCGCCGACCTGCTCGAGAACGGGGAGGACTCCGCATACCGGGACTGGTTCATCGTCAATGACTTCCCCCTCGAAATCACGGTGCGGCCCGGGATGATGGAGGAAGCCGGATGGCACGCGGACCCCGACGAGTACCTCGAGTTCCTCAGGAGGTTCGAGAGCGATTCCGGAGTGATCGTGACCGTGGCCGACGACGACGGCCCCGTGCTCACGACGTCATACGACGCCTGGTACGGCGTCCCCTCGCTCCCGAGGATCGACCTCACCAATCCCGAGGCGGCCGCCTACTTCCTCGATGTGGCCCGGTACTGGGTGGACTTCGGCATCGATGGCTGGCGCATGGATGTCGCCCGATATGTCGACTACGAGTTCTGGCCCCGGTTCCGCACGGCAGTCAAGGCAGTCAACGCCGACACCTACCTGATTGCCGAGATCATGGGTGACGCCTCGGACTGGCTCGGCGGCGATTCGTTCGACGCCACGATGAACTACACGTTCAGGGCACTCTGCCTGGACTTCCTGGCCACGGGCCGCACCGACGCCACCGATCTCGCCGAGGGACTACTGCGGATGTACGCGGCATACGCCCCGGGAGCCGCAGCCGTCAGCCAGAACCTCATCGGCTCGCACGACACTCCCAGGTTCCGGCACGAGGCCGCAGAGGACCCCGGGGCGTTGCGACTCGCCACCGTCCTGCAGATGACCCTCCCGGGGGCGCCCGGCCTCTATTACGGCGACGAGGTGGGCATGACCGGAGGCGAGGAACCGGCATCACGCGGCGCATTCCCCTGGCACGACGAGGCCTCCTGGGATCTGCGACAACTGGAAGCCGTCCGCGAATTGGGGCGACTCCGTGCGAAGCATCCGGCCCTGCGTCACGGGACCTTCCGCACCCGCTTCGCCGGTGGCGACATCATCGCCTTCGAGCGTGAGCATGCCGACGAACGCCTGCTCGTGGTGATCAATCGCGGGCCGGCCGACCGCGTCTGGCTGCCGGTGAGCGGAGCGGCCCGGGTGATCTGGGGGACGGGGACTGTCGCATCCGTCGGCGCAGGCATCGCAGTAGAGGTGCCGGCCACGGCGGCAGCCGTCCTCTCTCTCACCACGACACCGGCCGCCTGATTCCGGGAGGATCTCACAGATGACCACGCCCTCGCACACCTACCTGGAAGACGTCACCACCGATCTCGACATCCCCGACGCCGGCATCCTCAGCAAGGTGGTGCACCGGGGCGCCGGAGTGCGGGTGGTCGCGTTCGCCTTCGACACCGGCCAGGAGTTGACCGAGCACACGGCATCTGTCCCGGCCATCCTCCAGGTGATCGACGGCAGATTCAGGATCACCCTCGGCGAGTCGGTGATCGAAGCAGTCCCGGGAGCCTGGATTCATATGGAGTCACGACTCCCCCACTCTCTCGAGGCCCTCGAACCGTCGCGTGCTCTTCTGACGATGCTCTCCTGACCGGCAGCAACCGGCGCCATTCGCGAGAATCGAGACATGCCCGCAAACCTGACACCCGGCTACAAGAAGGCCGAGGCCGCATTTCGGGCGGCGTCCGAACCTGGTGATCGACTGACCTGCCTCAGGGACATGCTCAGAGAACTGCCCAAGCACAAGGGCACCGATCACCTCAGGGCCGATATCCAGAAGCGGATCAAGGAGATGACCGCCGACATCACGTCGGCCAAGAAGAGCGGCGCCAGGGGTGGACCTCCCACGGTCATCAGGCCGGAGGGAGCCGCCCAGATCGCCCTGCTCGGCGCGCCGAACTCCGGCAAGTCGGCGCTGCACACCAGGTTGACCGGAGCACACAGCGAGGCGGCCCCGTATCCGTTCGCCACTCAGTTCCCCCAGCCGGGGATGCACCATGTGGACGACATAACGGTGCAGTTGGTCGATCTCCCATCGATCTCGCCCCTCCATCCCATCCCCTGGATCGCCAATGCCGTACAACCGGCCGATGGTGCGCTGCTGGTGGTGGACTTCAATCATCCAGGTTGTGTCGAGGAGGTCGTGCAACTCCACGAGATCCTCGAGGAGCGTCGGATCGTGCTCACCAGGGTGTGGCCATTTGACGGGCAGGCGAGAACAGACGACATGGACCCCTTCACCATCGTGATCCCGACGCTGATCGTGGCGACCAAGTCCGATCTCGTCGATGACATCCCGGCCAATATCGAAGTGCTGCGCGAACTCACCGGGTACCTGTACCCGGCGCTCCCCGCCTCGGCCGAGACCGGGGAGGGCCTCGAAGCGATCGGGCCATGGCTGCTACAGATGCTCGAGGTGGCGCGGGTCTACACCAAGATCCCCGGCAAGCCCCCGGACATGAGTCGCCCGTTCACCGTCCGCCGGGGCGCCAGCGTCCACGATGTGGCCGTGCTGGTCCACAAGGACATCGCCGCAGGCCTCAAGTACGCCCGCATGTGGCGGAAGAGCGGATTCGAAGGCGTGCACGTCGGCCCGGAACACTCCGTCGAGGACGGTGACGTCCTGGAACTGCATATCTGAAGACCGGCCGACGCCGGGGATCCGATCCGCCCACGCTCCAAGAGCGCCCGCAGATACCTAGGGTCCTGCGCATGCATGACGACCTGAGCGACTTCGAGGCTTCATCGTTCACGCATGACGGCGCGACCCGAACCGTGCACCGCAAGGGATCGGGACCGGGCGTGATCGTCATCCACGAGGTGCCCGGCATCACACCCCTGGTCGCCGCCTTCAGCCGCCGCCTGGCAGAGAGCAGGTTCACCGTCGCTATGCCTTCGCTGTTCGGAACGGATGGCAAGCCCCCATCGATGGGCTACACCATCTCGTCGATCGCCAGGGCATGCATCTCACGCGAATTCACGTGCCTGGCCACGGGCACGACCAGTCCCATCACTGTGTGGCTGCGTGCCCTGGCCTCCTCACTCCACGAGGAACTCGGTGGGCCCGGCGTCGGTGCGATCGGAATGTGCCTGACCGGTGGGTTCGCACTGGCGATGATGGTCGACGAATCGGTGGTGGCACCCGTTCTGAGCCAGCCCTCGCTGCCGCTGTCACTCGGTGGGAAGCGCAAGCGCGATCTCGGCGTCTCCCAAGGCGATCTGGAGATCATCAAGGCGCGGGTGGCCGCCGGGTGCCCGGTGCTGGGCCTCCGATTCACCGGCGACACGGCTGCCCCGGAAGAGCGCTTCGACACGTTGATCGAGGTTCTCGGAGACGGGTTCATCGCCGTCCCCATCGACTCGCCCGACGAAGAGCACGGGATCGGCAGCCGCGCCCACTCGGTCCTCACAGAGGATCTCACCGACGAACCGGGCCACCCCACGCGCACGACGCTCGACAGGGTGCTCGCATTCCTGGACGATCGGCTGAAGTGATCGGCCGACTCGCCGACGGGTTCTCATGGGGGGTCGCCACGTCGGCCTACCAGATCGAGGGATCACCCTTCTCAGACGGGGCAGGGGAATCGATCTGGGATCGGTTCGTGCGGACCAAGGGGACCGTCGCTGGAGGTGACACGGGCGACATCGCCTGCGATCACTACCGACGGATGGAGGAGGACGTGGCCTTGATGGCCCGCCTCGGAGTGGACACCTACTCCTTCTCGATCGCGTGGACCAGGGTGATCCCCGATGGCCACGGAGTCGTCAACTCTGCCGGGCTCGACTTCTACGACCGTCTCGTCGACACCCTGCTCGCCAACGGGATCGAGCCCTGCCCGACCCTGTACCACTGGGATCTCCCCCAGGCACTGCAGGATCGGGGCGGCTGGCCCGAACGAGCCACCGTCGACGCCTTTGTCCACTATGCAGATGTGGTGAGCAGCGCTCTCGGCGACAGGGCGAAACACTGGATCACCCACAACGAGCCGTGGGTCGCCTCAATGCTCGGATACCTGGAAGGCGCCCACGCACCCGGCCTGCGAGATTGGCGAGCCGCCCTCCCCGCCGCACATCACCTGCTGCTGTCGCACGGCAGGTCCGTCCCGATCATTCGGGCCAATGTCCCTGGGGCCTCGGTAGGCATCACCATCGACTGCCGTCCGACAGTGCCCGCTTCGAGCGATCCCGCTGATCTCGCAGCACAACGGCATTTCGATGGCTTTCGGAACCGATGGTTCTTCGACCCGGTGTTCGGGCGGGGTTACCCCGAAGACATCGTCGCGACCTACCGGGATCGAGGCAGGTTCGAGGGTGCCAGGCCGCCATTCGACCAGCAGGGGGACATGGCGGAGATCGCCGCTCCGATCGACTTCCTCGGAGTCAACTACTACACGAGCCTCACCGTGGCCGCCGGAGCAGACGAGATCGAGGACACCGGCGTCGCTCCCGGGCCGAACCCTCCGGGTGGCCACACGGAGATGGGCTGGCCGATCACACCGGCCGCTCTCTCGCAGTTCTTGAAGAGGGTCCACGACGACTACGGCCCCGACCGGATCATCGTCACCGAGAACGGGGCCTCTTTCTCGGATGCACCCGGCCCCGACGGCCGGGTGAGGGACGAGCGCAGGATCCGCTATCTCAGCGAGCACATCGAAGCGGTAGCCGACGCCGCTGCCCAGGGGGTGCCCGTCGTCGGCTACTACGTCTGGAGCTTCATGGACAACTTCGAGTGGTCGCTCGGGTACAGCCAGCGCTTCGGTCTCGTCTTCGTGGATTTCGCCACTGGCGAGCGGACACCGAAGGACTCATTCCATTGGTACGCCCGACTCATCCGTGGCTGATCAGCCCGCCTCGGGCGGATCGCACTGATTGGCCAGTGGTTCGGCATCAGCGGAGCCGTCGTCGATCTGATTCAGGACCGACCACACCTTCCCCCGGATCCGATCGGCCTCGATGATCGGGAGACCCCACGCATCACGCTCTTCTGCGTTGTAGCCAGAGGCGAACGCGACAGTGGCGATCGAGTCGGCGTCGAGTGACGCCGCCGCCCTGATCAGATCGGGCACGAACGACAGGGGCAAATTGGTGGTGGTGCTGTTCTTGATGGCATCGGCGATGGCGGGGAATCGGGCGATCACGTTCCCCGGGTCCAACTCGTCGGCGAGGCTCCGGATCATGCAGCGCTGGCGCTCCATGCGGGTGTAGTCACTGCTGCCGGTCCTGTTGCGCACGTAGGCCAGCGCCGTGCGCCCGTCGAAGTGATAGCGGCCCGGATCCTCGATCGTCACGACCACGGGATCCTCGCCCTCGTTGGCCGGAGAGAAGCCGACGTCCATGGCCTCTGCGACGTACAGGTCGATGCCGCCGAGAGAGTCGATCAGGTCGACGAACCCGGCCATGTCGACCAGCACGTAGTACTGGATGTCGAGGCCCATCATCATCGACAGTGTCTGGCGCAGCGCCTCCATCCCCGGATCGGGTGCGTCGGGGAAGGTCCTGACCCAGGTGTTGGTGTATGTCCAGATCGCGTTCAGCCGATTTGGGAAGCAGTTGCACGGTTCGAACGTCTCACGGTCGGGCGGGTCCTCTCCGAGCTTCTTGGCGGAGCGGACCGCTCTCTCGAACTCCTCGTCCTCGAAGAACTCCCCCCACCAGGGAAGCGGTGTCTCGACCAAGTCACGCGAGAGGCTGAACAGTGCGGCCTTGCCGGTCTCCAGGTTGAGGCTCGCCACGATCATCACGTCGGTCCGCATGCTCCACCGGCAGGGCCCCGCATCGCCGCCGGCGAGCAGGACCGTGATCCGCTCGTCCCCGTACCGATCGGTGATCGACTCGAACGGGGCGTTGGCGAGATTGGCCTCCCGGACCGCCAATTCGGGACGGTACGGATTCAGATCGGACTCGGGGATCAGCTCCTTGCCCTCAGCCGAGCTCAACCCGGACCGGGGAGTGAACGTCGCCGGCGGCGACATGGTGGTCGTCGTCTCGCGTGGTGCCGAGGGGCCCAGATCGGTCGGATCCACGCCGAGCGCCAGCAGTTCCTGCTCGCGTTCGGCCAGCGGCGGGACGGTGTCGTCCACGAACACGGTCTCGATCAGGTCGATCGCTTCGATGGCATAGACCCCGACGAAGACATGGGGCAGCGCTATCAGCAGCGCGATGGCCGCCAGGCCGGCGCGCACTGGCCAGCGAGAGGGCGGGGGTTTGACCTCCGGAGCCAGCCGGTACGCGTCGAACGAGGCGAACATCCGCAGGGCCGCCACGGCGACGTTGCCCCAGAACACGAGCCACAGCCACGCCGGCTGGACGAACCACTCGAGGAGGTCGTAGGCACTGCGCGAAGCCAGCCACAGCGCTCCGATCAGGCCGACGAAGGAGACGCCGCCGATGACGAGGGCGCGCCTGCGCCTTCCGACCCACCAGTGCCCCGAACCGGGCAGCAGCACAGAGACGGCCGCCGCCCTCAGGGGGCGGGGTCTGCGCCATACCTTCTGCTGTTCGCTCTCTGACACGGTGCCTCCCAACCTGCACGTTATCCGACCCTGAGATCTGTGCACCCGGCCCGGCGGGTGCACAGTCTGCGTCCCAATCGAGTACGAGTGTCCGAACACCGCCACGACCGTGCTGTCCCTCCATGGTCCAATTAGCGCGGGTCCATCGGCCCTAGCGAGGGGACCCCGAATGCGGTTCCATGGGGTCGATACATGATTGAGTTACGTATTCACGGGCGTGGTGGGCAGGGCGCCGTAGTCGCCTCCAAGGCTCTCGCAGAGGCAGCATTCCTCAGAGGCCACCTCGTTCAGTCCTATCCGGACTACGGGGTAGAGCGCCGCGGTGCTCCCGTCGTGGCGTTCGCCCGGATCGCAGAAGAGGACGATCGCCTGCTGGTGCGCCAGGACATCACCGAGCCAGACCACATCCTCGTCCTCGACCCGACGCTGCTCGACACGGGATCGGTCGTCTCGGGCCTGAAGGCCGGGGGATGGATCGTGGTCAACACCGATGAAGCCCCTGGCGACCTCGGGATCGACCCGTCCTACCGCGTGGCAACCGTGGACGCGTCTGCAATCGCGATCCGCCACGGGCTCGGGAGTAGGGCACAACCGGTGGTCAACACGGCAATCCTCGGCGCATTCGCCAGGGCTACCGGCATCGTGGACCTCGAAGCCGTGCTCGAGGCGATCTCGATGGAAGTGCCGGTCAAGAAGGTCGAGAACAGGGCTGCCGCATCAGAGGCATTCGACGAGGCCCGATTAGGAGGCTGAATGGTGGCGGGAACCAGCCACGTAGACGACTATCCCGAGATCCCCGTATCGCTCCGATCCACAGTCGGAGTCCTGCAGACCGGAGCGTGGAGAAATCTCCGCCCGGTACTCACCAGACGCACCGCCCCGTGCACAGCTGCCTGTCCGGCAGGTGTACCCGTCCCGCACTACCTCGATCTGCTGGCGCGCGGCCGGGTAGCGGAGGCCGTCGATCTCTTCCACCTCTCGAACCCGTTCCCCCGCATCACCGGACGGGTCTGCCCGCATCCCTGTGAGAGCGAATGCAACAGGGCACACCACGACGGGGCCGTCTCCATCCGCGCACTGGAGCGCCATCTCGGTGATGCCACAGACAGCCTGCCCCGTCCGACTGCCGGCCTCGACAGCGGCCACACCGTCGCAGTCGTCGGCTCGGGGCCGGCCGGCCTCTCCGCTGCTCACTACCTCCGGCGCGAGGGCCATGCCGTCATCGTGTATGAGCGCCGGGAACTGCCGGGCGGCCTGCTCCGTTACGGGATCCCGGACTACCGCCTGCCCGACCCGGTCGTGGACGCAGAGATCTCGGCGCTCAGGGACATGGGCGTCGAGTTCCGCACGGGCGTCTCCCTCGGATCCGACATCACCCTCGCCGGTCTCGAGAACGAGTACGAGGCGGTCTTCGTAGCCATCGGCGCATGGAGCGAGCGTTGGGCGGGCATCGACGGCGAAGAGGCGATGGTGCCCGGATTGGACTTCCTCAACTCGGTGGCAATGGGCGAGACGACCCTGCCCGGCCGCCACTGCGCCGTAGTGGGCGGCGGCAACACGGCCATGGACGTTGCCAGGGTCCTGCTCCGTCTCGGTGCCGACGCCGCCGTCCTGTACCGCCGCACAGAGGACGAGATGCCGGCAATAGCAGAGGAGTACGAGCGGGCGGCAGAAGACGGTGTCCGTTTCGAGTTCCTCAGCCTTCCCGTCGCCGCAACCAGGGTGAACGGGGAGATCCAATTGACGGTTGCCGAGATGCGTCTCGGCCCCGCAGACGAATCGGGCCGCCACCGCCCCGAGCCGACCGGCGTCACCCACACCGAGACCTACGATGCCGTGTTCACAGCCATCGGCGAATCGGCGGATCTCGCCGCATTCCCGACGGCCATGGTCAGTGACGACGGATGGCTGCAGGTGGCCCCCGATGGCCAGACCACCCACGAGACCGTCTACGTCGGTGGGGATCTGTCCCACGGGCCCGAGACGGTCATCGCAGCCATCGCTGACGGCCGGCGAGCGGCCGCCGCCATCCACGGCCGGCTGAACCCCGGTGCTGCTCCTCCGCCATGGTCTCCGGCGGTCCCGGAGGAGGTGGTCGGCCACAAAGAGGTCAACGGGGCGACGGTCTCGTCGTCGGGAGCCATCCACCTACCGCACATGGAACCGGCCGAACGGATCGCCGCCGGATTCGTGGAGGAAGCGGCCACCATCGCCGCAGCGGCGGCTCTCGCCGAGGTCGAACGCTGCTACTCCTGCGGACACTGCAACTCGTGCGGGGTCTGCTTCACGTTCTGCCCCGATGTCGCCATAGCCTGGGATGACGGGCCGACCTTCGACCTCGATGTCTGCAAGGGGTGTGGTATCTGCGCAACCGAATGCCCCGGGTCGGCCATCATCAACGTCCCTGAGAAGGAGTTCGCACGTGTCTGACCGCAAACTCCTCACAGGGAACCACGCAGCCGCATACGGTGCGATGCTGGCCAGAGCCGAAGTGGTCTCTGCCTACCCGATCACCCCGCAGACCACCATCATCGAACTGATCTCCGAACTCGTGGCCTCAGGGAAACTCGACGCCACGTTCATCACCGTCGAGTCCGAGCACTCCGCCATGGCGGCATGCATCGGAGCGTCTGCTGCCGGAGCGCGGACATACACAGCAACCAGCGGCCAGGGTCTCGCGCTGATGCACGAAATGCTCCACTGGGCAGTCGGTGCCCGCCTCCCGATCATCCTGTCCAATGCAAGCAGGGCCATGGCGCCCGGATGGTCCATCTGGAGCGAGCAGACCGACATCCTGTCCCAGCGCGATGTGGGTTGGATGATGTTCTTCGCAGAGGACGTCCAGGAGGCCCAGGACTTCATCCTGTGGGCGTACCGGGTGGCCGAGCAGGCGTATCTGCCGGCCATGGTGGCGATGGACGCCTTCATCCTCACCCACACGTCCGAGCCGCTGTTGGTACACGACCGGGCCCAGGTGGATGAGTACCTCCCATCGTTCCAACCCATGTACGACCTGGACCCCGCGGAGCCGCGGGCCTACGGCGGTCTGGTCAATCGGGACCACTACTTCGAACTGCGCCACAAGATGTACGAGAGCCACGACTTCGCGAGGGACCTCGTCGTCGAGGCAGGCAAGGAGTTCGGCGAGGTGTTCGGCACGCCCTACGGCCCGCTGGAGGCGTGGCACATGGACGACGCCGAGATCGTCTTCGTGTCCGCGGGGGCGATGACCTCGAACGTCC
>JABMPV010000113.1 GCA_013202595.1 bacterium | reverse complement strand
CCGCCGGACTGGCCGTAGAGGCCGAGGGCGGCGAGGCCCTTCTCCGACAGGAGGATGCGCCCGGCGCGGCGGCCGGTGTCACCGACCGAGTGGAGTGCGATACGCATCAGGAGGAGCGCCGGGGGACGGGTGCCCACGAACCCGGGTCGGCGGGCCGTCTGGTCTTGCGGCGTCGCGCCACGGCAGCAACCGCTGCCACTGAAACAAGAAGAGCGGCCATCCACCGCACGCGTTCGTCCATCGGTTGCCGAGTGTAGGGCCGAGGGTCGCTCATGCCTTTCCCCGGGGAGGATGCCCGACGCAGAGCGCTTCCGCTAGCCTCTCGGGTGTTCGGACCGCGGGGTCCGGACGGTTCGGTGGTTTCCCCACGAGGGGGACGCAAGAGCGAAGTCCGGTGAGATTCCGGCACTGTCCCGCAACCGTGATGCCCCTTCGGGGGACGAGTCGGGTCGCCTGCCGTCGGGCCGGTTTGGTACACCTTCGGAGGAAGGGTGGCCGCCGCGAGGCACCACTCGTCCTCCTCAGATGTGAGGAGGCTTTTCTTATGAGGAGACGGCTGATCCCGCTCTTGGCGGTTATCGCCATCGCCGCATCTGCATGCGGCGATGCAGCGACGCCGCCGACCACAACACTGCCGGCGGAAGAGATTGCGCGGACGGCCGCCTTCCCGGTGATCGTCAGGGGCACAGCCCTCGAGGAGCGGCCGGAGCGGATCGTGTCGCTTTCGGCCACCCACACCGAGATCCTGTACGCGATCGGCGCCGGGCCGATGGTGACGGCTATGGATCTCTTCTCCGATTACCCGCCGGAGACCGCCTCCGTCGAGAAGATCGATGCATTCAATCTCAATGTTGAGGCTGTGGCTGCTCTCGATCCAGATCTGGTCCTGCTCGCCTTCGACCCGGGCGACGCCGTTTCGGGCCTCGCCGCCCTCGGGATCCCGACGGTGCTGTTTGCTCCACCCGGCCCGACCGATCTCGATGGCGTCTACTCGGAGATCGGTGACATCGGCGCATTGACGGGCCTCACAGTAGAGGCCGATGCCCTGGTCGAGTCGATGAGGGCCGACGTGGAGGAGATCGTCGCCGGCCTCCCCGGCACCGGTCCCTCTACCTACTACTTCCTACTACTTCGAACTCGACCCGACGCTGTTTTCGGCGGGAGAGGGAACCCTGATCGATTCGATCATGGAGATGCTCGGCCTCGAGAACGTGGCTGACCCGGCCGACGGGCCGTATCCACAACTGTCCGCCGAGTACCTGATATCGGCCGATCCCGATTTCATCCTGCTCGCCGACACCATCTGCTGTGGGCAGTCGGCCGAATCCATCTCAGAGCGTCCCGGATGGGCTGCGCTCACCGCGGTCGCAGAGGGTGACGTGATCGAACTGGACGATGGTGTCGCCTCACGATGGGGGCCGCGAATCGTCGATCTCATCAGAACCATCGCACGGGAGGTGTATGGAACTGGCTGAGAAGGCATCCGATCGGCGTCTCTCTCCCGTGGCCGTCGTGGTGGCCGTGGTCGCGGCGCTGGGCGCCGTCCTCGCCGCCATCTTCATGGGGCCGGTGGGCATCCATCCCGGCCGCGCGCTGCTGGAGATCGTCGACCACCTGCCGTTCATCGATATCGACTCCGGTCTGGATGCCAGGAAGGCGGCCATCGTCTGGGAGTTGAGATTCCCCAGGGCTGTGCTCGGGGCCATCGTCGGGGCCACCCTCGCAGCAGCGGGGGCGGCCTATCAGGGCGTCTTCCGCAACCCACTGGCCGATCCGTATCTGCTCGGCGTGGCGGCAGGCGCCGGACTCGGGGCAACAGTCGTCATCGTGACGGCCGGATCGAGTGGCGCCCTGGTACCGGTGGCAGCCTTTGTGGGTGCTCTCGCTGCGGTTGCGGCCACGTACGCACTCGGAGCGACCGCAGGAGGCCGGAGGTCGGGCATGTCCCTGATCCTCGCCGGAGTGGCGATGGCAGCCTTTCTGACCGCGGTGCAGACCTTCGTCCAGCAGCGCAACGTCGACTCGATCAGAGAGGTGTACTCGTGGATTCTCGGCCGCCTCGGGACCACGGGGTGGGGGGATGTGGGGATGGTCGCCCCCTATGCATTGATCTCGATCGGCGTGATCGTGATGCACCGCCGGTTGCTCGATGTGCTGGCCGTCGGTGAAGACGAGGCGCGCACCCTGGGGGTTCGCCCTGAGCGGGTGCGCACCATCGTCGTGCTGGCGGCGACACTCGGGACGGCGGCGGCGGTGGCGGTGAGTGGGCTGATCGGGTTCGTCGGCATCGTGGTGCCTCATGCCGTTCGGCTGGTCGGCGGTGCCTCCTACCGGGTGATCGTGCCGCTGTCGGTCCTCGGCGGAGCAACCTTCCTGGTGCTTGCAGACCTCGTGGCGCGTACCGCCGCCTCGCCCGCCGAGATCCCGATCGGCGTGGTAACAGCGTTCGTCGGCGGCCCCTTCTTCGTCCTGGTGCTGCGAACGACGAGGGGTCGATTGTGATCGAACTCACAGGAGTGTCTGTCGCCTACAACGGCCACGATGTCCTGACCGACGTCGATCTGGCGGTGGGGCCGGGCGAGTGGGTGGGGTTGATCGGCCCGAACGGTGCGGGCAAGTCCACGTTGCTGCGTGCCGTGGCGGGCACTGTCGGGTGGCGGGGGGAGATCTCTGTCGGCGGTCGGCCGACGCGGGCACTCGGTCGAAGGGAGATGGGCCGCACGCTCGCCGTCGTCCCTCAGAATCCAGTCACCCCGGATTCGATGCCCGTCATCGACTACGTGCTGCTCGGGCGGACTCCACATCTCGGATATCTGGCCGCCGAGAGTGAGGAGGACATTGGTGTGAGTGAGGCGGCCTTGTGGGATCTCAACATCATCCACCTCGCCGACCGGCCACTCGGCTCACTGTCGGGAGGCGAGCGCCAGAGGGCCGTGCTCGCCAGGGCGCTGGCCCAGCAGACTCCCCTACTCCTGCTGGACGAACCGACGTCGGCACTCGACATCGGCCATCGACAGCAGGTTCTCGATCACGTCGAAGCGCTGCGGAGGACCCGCGGGGTGACCGTGCTCGCCGCAATGCATGATCTGACGCTGGCCGGTCAGTACGCCGACCGCCTCGTCTTCATGCGTGAGGGGCGCATCGAAGTCGAGGGCACTCCGGCCGACGTGCTGACGCCGGCGGTGATCTCCCGGTTCGATGGGGCCAGGGTTCACGTCATGATCGGACCGGATGGGGAGAT
>JABMPV010000112.1 GCA_013202595.1 bacterium | reverse complement strand
CTCGCAGCGACGCGGGCAGGCGCCCCTGCGCAACGATTCGACTGACGACTGACGACTGACGACTGACGACTTACGACTGACGACTGACGACTGATGACCGATGACCGATGATCGGTTTGCGACTCCCGTTCTCTTCACCCGGCCGACAACTGGCCCGCCATCGAATGAGAGACGATGATCATCGGTACTCGCTTCAATTCGAGAGGACCATCTGATGACAGGCACCGGGGGGCAGACCAACCCGCCTTCGTTGCGCACGCTCTACCCCGGGATCGAACCCTTCGACATCGGCGCTCTGGAGGTCGACGGCCGCCACACCCTCTACTACGAGCAGTGCGGAAGCCCTGAAGGGAAGCCAGTGGTGATGGTGCACGGCGGCCCCGGCGGTGGCTGCAACGAGAAGATGCGGCGCTTCCACGATCCGGAGAGGTACCGCATTGTCCTGTTCGATCAGCGCGGGGCGGGCCGCTCGACGCCCAATGCGGATCTCACCGACAACACCACCTGGGATCTGGTTGCCGACATCGAGAAGCTGCGGGAACGGCTGGGCATCGAGCGCTGGCAGGTGTTCGGAGGCTCATGGGGATCGACGCTCTCCCTGGCGTATGCGGAGACCCATCCGGAGCGGGTCACCGAACTGGTCCTGCGCGGCATCTTCATGCTGCGGCGCTGGGAACTCGAATGGTTCTATCAGGAAGGGGCCTCGCGGGTGTTTCCGGACGCCTGGGAGCACTACATCGAAGCCATCCCTCCGGTCGAGCGTCACGACCTCATCTCCGCCTTCCATCGGCGTCTGACGTCCGCCGATGCGGAGGTGCGCAATTCCGCCGCCAGAGCCTGGAGTGTGTGGGAGGGAGCCACCAGCCTGCTCCACGCCGACGAGGACTTCGTGTCGGCGCACGACGACCTCGGGTTCGCCGTGGCGTTCGCTCGCATCGAGAACCACTACTTCGCCCATGGCGGCTTCTTCGAGGTCGAGGATCAGTTGCTGCGCGACGCTCACAGGATCAGGCACATCCCGGGAGTGATCGTGCACGGCCGCTACGACATGGTCTGTCCCATCCAGAACGCATGGGATCTGCACAAGGCGTGGCCGGAGGCAGAACTGATCGTCAATCCAGGCTCGGGACACTCGGCGTTCGAGGCCGAGAACACGAGTGCATTGGTGAAGGCGACCGACCGATTCGCCACACGCCTTCCTTGAGCAGGGCAGGTCCCGACCACCCGCTGCCGCCTACCGGATTCCGCCTACCCGATGCCCCTCCTCCCAGGGTCGCACAGGCAGCGCATCGGCGGAGGTGGTCGGCAACCCCGGCCGAAGGGTCGACCCGATCATCCATGGCCGCCGAGATGGAGAGGCGGGCGTCCTCACAGTCCGGATGTCGGGGTCGTGTCGATTCGTTGTCCGGTTCCCGCCGTGTCACACTCGATTGTCGTGGATCGGATCACTGCTCTGGCGCTGCGGGCAAAGGCCGGTGACCGGCGTGCACTCGATGATTTCGTTCGGGTGCCCGATCGGCACCATCCGCTCGAGGGTGGCCCGGGCCCGCACGCAGTTGCTCGACGACAGTGGTGTCGATGCGGCACTGGGTGAGCGAGATCGCGGGAACCGGATGGATCGCTCCTCCGACATGTATCCCGAAAGCCGACGACTTACCGGAGGATGACGATGGTGAAGCGCCTTGCACTGTTCTTCGTGCTTGTGATGACCGCGGCCGCGTGTGGCGGCGATGACGGAGGAGTGGATGTGGAAGGCGCCTGGGCCAGGCCCAGCCCTGCGATGTCCAACGCCGGTGCCATCTACTTGGATGTGACGAGTGGCGATGCAGACAAGCTCATCGGGGCGTCGGTCGACGCTTCGATCGCCGGGCGAGTCGAGATCCACGAGACCACCATGGCCGAGATGGGTGAAGGCGAGGCGGGTGAAGGCGAGTTGGGCGGCGCCATGGTGATGCGTGAGGTCGGCGAAGTAGCGCTTCCCGCAGGCGAGACGGTGTCGCTCGAACCGGGCGGCTTGCACATGATGATGCTCGACCTCTCCACCCCGCTCGAGTTGGGCCAGGCTTTCGACGTCACTCTCGAGTTCGAGGACGCCGGGACCATGGTCGTCTCGGTGGAGGTTCGCGACGGCGCTCCGTAGACCGGGCGTGCTACTCCCCTGAGGGAGGAGAGACACTTGCGTCCGTCGGGGGATCGATGGTTGCCCTGACTGCCAGGGCGATGATCCCTGCTCCCGCCGTGAGCGCGAATGCCGTGACGATGCGATCGAGCCAGAAGGGGAGACTCGTAGGCAGGATCGCCGCCGACAACCAATCCCGGTGGATGACGCCCCACACCACGAGGACGATGCCGGACAGGAGGACCAGGGTCGCCGCTCTCGACCTGAGCCACTGCACCGCCGCGCCCGGGATGAGTGCCGCTGCTGCCAGCGTCAGCGCGACGGCGGGTGGCGTCCAGAGCGACCAGGCGGGCCCCGTCTCCGCCGGGACGGAGAGGTAGGCGGTAGTCCCCACGGTCGCGGCGGCCGCGGCGATCACTGTGATGGCAACTGCCAGGGCCTTCGCCCGTGCCCCGACCAGGGCGACGACCAGTCCGATCCCCAGCACCGCGCCGACGATGGCCGGAATCGGTGACGGCGCATCCTGCCAGACCGACTGCACCGTCAGGTCGACCTCGGTGTCCCCGATGACGAGGGGGATGACGCCTTCCAGGATGACATCGCCGGGACCGCTCCCCACGGGGCGCGTCTCGTTCATCCAGTGGGCCCGGTGGTCGTGCCACGCATAGGAACCGTCATCGGCGACCTGTTTCCACACCGGGGTCGCTCCGGGTGTCGCCCCGGGTGGGACATCGGCCTCGGCGTATCGATCGAGATTCAGGTACGTGGTCGGCGAGTTCTGATTCTCTTCGACGATTCCACCGGGGAGGAACCGCAGATACGGTTCGCCGCGGTATCCGATCACCTCGATGACCTCACCGGTCGTCGAGGTCAGACGGACGAACGAGTCGCCACCGATGATCTCGACCTTCACGTCGATGCCGGGCGGATCGATGCCGACCACTGTGGTCTGGTAGTCGGTCGGCCCGGGAGGGTCCGCCATGGCCGGTGCGGCGCCGATCGCCATCCACATCGCTGTGAGCAGCGGGATCAGAGCGGTGCGCCGACCGATCATGGCTCCTCGACCACCAGGATCAGTTGACCGGACGGGTGGACCGTGCAGATCCCGGTGAACTCCCCCGGGCTGACGAACTGCTGGCGGAGGGTCTCGCCGACGCCCACGAAGAAGGGCCCCACCAGGTGCCCTCTGTCATCTTCGTTGACGATCTCGATCACCTGTCCGACGGTTGCGTCGATTCGGGCCGGCAGGATCTCCAGCGGTTCGCCGCGGTCGAGCGCCTCGCCCGCTCCGGCGGGGATGGTGTACTCGAAGTCCCCGCCCGAACCCGCCGCCGCTGTGACGTCGATGCCTTCGTCGTCACCGCCGCACGCGGTTGCGGCGAAGGAGAGGACCACGACCAGGGCGAGTGAGCGTCGCATCAGCCGTTCAGGAGGATTCTGATGTCGGACCTGATGTCATCCGACTGGATGCCGAACGGCCACGTGATCTGGAGGAGCCCCTGATCGTCGATTGCGTACAAGTGGCCGGTGTGGGCGACCTCGATCTCCCCTTCGTCGTTCTCGACGACCGAGTAGGCGGCTCCGAGGGCGTTGGCGGCCAGGAGCAGTTCGCCGTCGTCCTCGGTGCGCAGGGGATGCCCGTCGGGGATGAATGAGTGCAGATAGCCGATCATCACCTCGTCGGTGTCCCGGATGGGGTCGACCGTCGCCATGGCCACCTGGACACGCTCGGCGTCGTCGCCCATGTCGGCGAGGGCCGAGCGGATCTCGGCAAGTGTGGTCGGGCAGACGTCGGGGCACGAGGTGTAGCCGAAGTAGACCAGCAGCAGTCCGCCCGGCTCGGCCTTCATCGTCAGTGGAGTGCCCGATGCGATATCTGGCAGTGTCACCGCGCCGACATCGGGGAGCGGCGATCGCACGATTCCCGCGATCACGGTCTCTTCTGCACACCCGGCGGCGATGATCCCCATGAGGATCACCCCGATGATCGCCTTCCTCATCCGAGCTCCTCGATGTAGGCCACCAATGCATCGACCTCGTCATCGGTCAACTCGACGACGGGCATTTCGATCGTGAAGCCCTCGACGATCTGCGAGCCCGGGTCGGTGATGGACCCGCGGATGTAGGCGCTGTCGGCAGTGACGGTGGTGCCGTCGATCAGAACGACGGGAGAGTCGAGGAGGCTCACCCAGGCCGGGCCGATGGTGCCCTGACCGTCGTTTCCGTGGCAGGCGGCGCACCCGTTGGACCGGGCGACTTCCCTGCCCTGCAGGGCGCGTTCGGAGAACTCCGTCCCGTCATCGCCGCCTTCTGAGCAGGCGGCCGTAGCGAGCGCCAGGATCACGATTGCAATTCGAACGATGTTCTTCACATGGTCTCTGTCGTTGAGGGGCACTGTGTGGTTCCCATGCTCTCATCCCCGGGCGACTACCGCGCCGATTGCCTCGGACATGTAGGCGGCCAGTCCGGTCCGAGCCTTGTCGATGTTGTCGGTGAAGCGCTGATCGGCGATGTACATCTGTCCCAGCCCGGCATGGATCTCCGGTGTGCAGTCGTAGAACCACTTGGTGATGTGCGCTCTGTGCCGGGCGACGACCTCGGCGGCCTCAGGGGAGTCGGGTGGAGTCCCGGCGTCCATCAATTCGATGAAGGCCTGGTCGATGGCTGCAGCGTCCCCCTGAATCGCCTTCCAGTCGTCCCTGGTGTATCCCGATGTGCGCCGACGCGATTCGACGAAGGCGTCCAAGTCACCCCAGCGCTCTTCTGCCTCCTGCTCGTACCCGGCGGGATCGAAGTCACCGAACACGCCGAGCATCTCATCGCCACTCATGGCTTCATGCTTTCCTCGTGCATGGATGGCGGCATCGATCGTTTCGATCATCGCCAGGAGATGCTCCGCTTTGGTCTCGAGCATCCGACGCTGGGCCCGCAGGGCGGTCTCCCGGTCGTACGCCGCATCGCCGACGATGCTCTCGATCTCGGCGAGTCCGAACCCGATCTCCCTGAGAAACAGCACCTCCTGGAGTCGCTCGATCTCTGCTGCCCCATATAGGCGGTATCCGGCATCGGTCCGCTCGACCGGCACCACCAGACCGATCTGGTCGTAGTGATGCAGTGTCCGAACCGTGACCCCGGTCAACCGTGAGATCTCGCCGACCGTCATCGCTTCCAAGACGCCGCCGTACAGCCTGACGTAACGTGAGGGTCAAGAGAGGATCCGACAATCGTCATCCGGTGATATCCCTTCACTTCGCAGTCGGGTGGCTCCCGGGATTGCCGTCACCGGTTGTGCGGGCGTACCATCGACGAAACGACATCAGTCTTGGCGAAGGGGAAGATCATGCGCCGCTTGATTCTTGTGGTTGCCGTTGTGTCGCTGACCGCGGCGTGCGGCGGGGGCGACGGTGGCGAGGTCTCTCTCGAGGACTACTTCATAGACGTCGAGGCGGCGGCTGCCGCCTATGACGAGGCCGCGGCGCGGGTCGACACCGCGTTGAGTGAATCGACCGACCCGGTCAGCGATGTCAAGGAACTGTTCCCGGGCTTCGTCGGCGATCTCGGCGGATTTGTCGAGGCTCTCGAAGGGATTGCGGTCGCAGATGAGGTTTCTGCCGAGCACGCAACCACTGTGACTCGGGGGAGAGCGGTCCTCGCCGCCTATGAGGATCTGGTCGCCGAACTGGATGGAGTGGACGATCTGATCGCGCTCAGTAATCTCTTCGAAGGACCGAAGGGGCTTGCATTGGGTGAGACCGGGGACCTGTTCAGTCAGAGTTGTGATGCACTCCAATCGATCGCCGACGCCGAAGGCATCGAGGTCGAGTTGCAGTGTCACTGAGCCGCCGTTGCCGACCTCGAGACACCGGGTGCGACGGGGCGATTACTCGATCAGCGTCCCGTGCACGACGTCGGCCGGTCCGATGAACGATTTCAGCTCAGTCACGAACTGCTCGCGTCCCGGCAACTCTGTGAGATCGGACTTGTAGGAGTCGAGGTCGGTGATCTCGACCAACTCGAGGTAGTCGTAGTCCACCCCCGAGTCGCGTAGCGGTCCGTCGATGCGCACGACCTCGTACGACAGGATGGCCGGGATGGCCCTGGCCTTGGGGTAGTCGATGTCGCGGACCCAGCGCTCGTAGTCCGCCCCTGATACGCCCTCGTTGAGGCGATTGAAGAAGAACACCCTGGTGGTCATCACACCCCTCCTTCCTGGAGCCCTGTCATGGGCCCGTAGGTGGCCACGGCCAGTTCGAATTCATCAGGATCGTAGAACCCCAGCGTCCCTGCCCCGAACCCCTTGGCCGCTTCGATGACGAAGCGCACGGCTTCGGCGAGGTCGGTCGGGTGGTTTGCGCCGGTGGCGCTTCCCGGCACGGCGACTTCGGCCGTCAAAGCCACCCCGACCACCGGAGCCGCTGTGGCGACGGCCGGCTGCAAGATGGAGTTGACGTGATAGAGCCCGTTGCCGTAGGGCGTGATGTCGTAGGTGGACAGGGGCAGTACGGCGGCGCGGGACCCGGTGACCCATTCGGCGATGTCGACGAGGTCGGGTGCCACCGGGAGGATCCATCCCTGCATCACTGTGGGCGTGATGGCGAAGCCCCTGTGATTGAGAATCCGATTGCCCTTGGTGGCGTCGATCGACAGGATCGCCTCCATCTCGGGGCGGACCTCGTACGTGTTCATCTCCTTCATGGCCACGGGGGTGCCCATGAACGGTACGGGGTCGTGCGGTTGGGTTGGCGCGTCGGGGCAGATGTGGGTGGCGACGACGACATCGCCCGGGAGGACGTCTCCCCGTCGTGACATGTCGGCCAACTTGAAGGCGGCGGCGATGGCGGCGACTGCACCGTCGGCGTCCGACACCATCCCGATCTGCTCGGGTCTGGCTCCGATCCCGCCCAGGCGCCCGACGATGCCCGTGGTCGGTGAGTCTCCTCCGTCGAGCCTGCCGTCCGATCCCCGGATGGTCGCCACCACGAAGGTGGTCGAACCCGATGCGTCGGCCACATCGGCCAACTCCACTTCGAGGCCGCGATCGCGTAGTGCCGCTGCGACGTCTTCGCCCGTGGTCCAGCCGTCCAATAGATCGAGTGTTTCGAGCACCCTTTGCAGTGCCATCTTCCTCCCATAGAAGGTGTCCGTAGTGTATGGGCCATGAGTGAACGGATCGATCGCGTTGTACTGCACCCGGTTCACGGGCCGGGTCTCGCCGAAGCCCTGGCGGCTCTTCCAGGTGTCGATGTGGTGCGCACCGACAATCCCGATGATGTGGTGGCGGCTCTCGACGACGGTGTCGAGATCTTCCTCACATACCCGTGGGAGGACCGGTTCATCACAGGGGGGCTCCGCTGGGTGCAGGCCATCTCGGCCGGCATGGACCAGTTCCCCATTGGTGCGCTGGGTGGTGCCGGTGTGGTGGTGACATCGGCGCGCGGCGCCCATGCTCCTGCTGTGGCGGAGCACGCCATCGCACTTCTCATGGCCCTGGTGCGCAACATCGGCACCGCGGTTCGTGACGTCAGGGGATGGGATCCGAGAAGGCGGTCGTACGAGGTGCGAGGCAGGACGCTCGGCGTGCTCGGCCTGGGTGCGATCGGGGAGGAAGTGGCCCGCCTGGCAGCAGCCCTCGGAATGCGTGTGATCGGAACGAAGCTGTCGCCCCACGGCTATGAAGGGATCGCCGAGAAGGTACTCACACCGGATCAAACCCTGGAGATCTGCACAGAGGCCGATGCGGTGGTCGTCGCGCTTCCCAGGGAAGAGACACCGGCGATCGGGGAAGCTGAACTGGCTGCGCTGAAGGACGGATGGATCGTCAATGTCGGCCGCGGCTCGGCCATCGACGAACCCGCGCTGGTGGCTGCTCTCGCCGATGGGACGCTGCGCGGCGCCGGTCTGGATGTGTTCGCGGTCGAACCACTCCAGGACGACTCGCCACTGTGGGATCTCCCCACGGCGGTGATCACGCCGCACGCCGCGTGGTCGTCCGACAATCTGGCCGAGCGGATCGCCGAGGTGTTTGCGGTCAACCTCACCGCTCATCGAGGAGAGGGCCCATGGCTGAATCGGGTGGTGTGATCGAGCGGCGCATGGCGAAGTTGGGCGTCCCCCTCCCTCCTCCTCCCGTCGTGAGGGCCGGGTATCTGCCCGGTGTGATGTCGGGGAACCTGTTGTTCCTGTCGGGGGCGGTCGGCACCGTGATGGGGCCCGATGGCGTCGAGTCGCTTCCGGTGGCGGGAAAGGTGGGGGCGGAGGTCTCGCTGGAGCAGGGGAAGGCGTCGGCCAGGCAGAGCGCGATCAATCTGCTCGCTCAGGCCAAGGCCGTGCTGGGCGACCTCGACAGGATCCGCAGAATCGTCAAACTGAGCGGGCACGTGCACGCTGCACCGGGATTCCAACGGGCTCCCGAGGTGGTGAACGGAGCTTCCGAGTTACTGATCGAGATCTTCGGCGAAGAGCGAGGCAGCCATGCCAGGATCTCGCTGTATCAGCACGAGATGTCCCTCGGAGCGCCCATCGAAGTCGACCTCATCGCCGAAGTGGACTGACGCCCCGGGTCACCCTGCGGCCACCAGGACCGTGCATGCTCTCAGGGTGACCCACTTGGAGGGCTGCCCCTGCTTCTCCATGTCGATCGATGTCTTCCGGTTGTAGGCGTACTGGTTCCGCCATCTCCCCTGATCATCCTGGTGGCTCAACAGCCAGGACAGCGCCGGTGCCAGTCGTGCGTCCCGTCCGTGACCCAACTCGGTGAGCACCTCGAGGATCTGCAGGACGTCGGCCGCGTACCCGGAGGGGAACCCGGGCTTGAACCACAGGCGGGAGGGACGGGAGTCGCCTTCCGGCATCGGGTAGTCGGCGACGCTGGGATCTCGCGAGAACAGGAACTCGACACCGATGGCGATGGACGCCCGCACCAGGGCGGTCCGGCGTCGCGGTGGGATCGCCGCCAATGCCCGCAGCGCCTTCACCGCACCCCAGGCACACGGCCGCCCGTCGTTGACGCCACATTCGAATCCGGGGCCGCTGGTCCTCGATGGGTACCAGCGCTCCATTCCGCGGCCGGTGATCGCCCGGGCCTCCCACTCCATCGCAGCCTTCACGCGCGGGTCGTCGTAGTAGCCGAATCTGATCAGCGATCGGAGCAGATTCCCGTTCAGACAGTGGAGCACGGATGACGGAGGCGGGGGCCGCTCGATGTGCGAGCCAGAGCACCCCAGTCCGCCCACCGAGGTCGGAGTCGCCATCAGGATGTACTCCGCTGCCGCCTGGATCTGCTCGTGGGCCGGATCGGCTCCGAGTTGCTCGAGGAACATGAAGTTCCACACGGTGCCCGAGTACTTCGGGCCGTATCCGGGGCCGGGCTTCACCCACCACCCGGCGCGATCCTGGGCTTCGAGGATCGACTTGATCGGATCGACCTGCATTGCGAGGTCGCGGGCGGCCACGACGTCGGGATCGGTCACCGAACGGCCCGCCAGGTTCACGAGTGCGGCGGCCCTCACGGCGGGCGTCGACTCGTCGAGTAGCCACGGTCGCGGGTCGGCGTTCAATCGGTCGAGCCAGGCGTCGCGTTTCGCCATCTATGTAAGGCTATCCGAAGCGGCTCGGGGAAATTCGACCAGGCAGGCAGCAATGGGGAGCGAGATCCGGCGAGCAACCCGGGATGCACTCCGGCCCGTTCCAATTCGGGATGAAGGTGCACGAACGCTCAAGTAGCTCCCAGATCCTTCCGATTCCACAGCCAAAGGAAGTGGGATTGTGCGCATTTCGAGGAACGCATTCACGAACCTGGCCGTGTCGATGATCGGCTTTGGTCTGGTGATTGGCATCATCTTCCCGTTCGCGGTTGCGGCTGTTGGCGTCCCTGTTGCCACAGCACTCACCCCGTGGTTCTTCGCGTTCACGATCACCGCAGGCGTCCTCGTCGGCGGGATCAACATCCTGCTGGCCCGGTTGCTGGTTCGTCCACGTCTGAGCCTCATGGCACGGCGCATGTCGGACGTGGAAGAAGGTCTCAGGGTTGCGACCTACACCGGTGACTGGACCAAGTGCGATCCCGAAGAGTGCGCGTTGCCGGTCGACTCCGATGATGAATTCGGCGCGGCGGTCACCGCGTTCAACCGTTTGCTCCTCGCACTCTCCGAGAGCCATCGTGTGGAGTCCCGGATCTCTGATTTCACGACCTCCATGTCGGCCGTCCTCGACGTGACCGCCATCTGTGAGGCCGCGATTGAGTCGTTCCGTAGGGATCTCGGCGCGGCCGGAGTCGCCATCATCGGTGATTGTGCCGGTGAGTTGAAGGTGCTGGCAAGCCATGGACTCTCTCACCCCGACACGCTCATCGAGTCCGACTTGGTGCGTCACGCCATCCGGTCCCTGGCAGTCGACTCGATGAACATGCCGGAGCAGCTCGTCATCGATGCCGCTGTGGCAACGTTGCGAGTGCGCAACGTCCTGGTGTATCCGCTCGTGCTGGAGTCGACCGCGATTGGTGCTGTCGTGCTGGCGTCGTCTGAGGAACTCCACTCGGGTGCCCGCGCTCTTGGCCCCCTGTTCATCAGAACCCTGACCGTGGCTCTTTCGAATGCCCTGTCGCATCAGAGTATGCAGCAACTAGCCACTCGCGATGTCCTGACCGGGGTTTTGAACCGGCGAGCCGGGCTCGATTGGCTTCGGGTCGAGTTCGAGCGCACCGCCCGGTCGGGTCGACCTATGGCTGTGGTGATGGCCGACATCGACCATTTCAAGTCGGTGAACGACACCCATGGCCATCTGGTCGGAGATGTGGTCTTGCGGGCAGTCACCGACGCTGTCGGTGAAGTACTCCGATCCGATGACTTCATTGTCCGCTACGGAGGCGAAGAGTTCCTCGTTGGGCTTCCCGGTGCGTCGGCGGCTGCGGCCGAAGCCGTGTCGGAGCGGATCCGTGAGGCGTCCGAGTCATGCCGGATCCAGCATGAGAACGATGTTGAGATCTCGGTCACACTGAGCGTTGGCTACGCATCCACATCGGGCATGACCGCCGCTACCGAAATGGATCTCGTGGGCGCCGCAGACGAGGCGCTCCTCATCGCAAAGCGGACCGGTCGGAACCGGGTGGTCGCCGCGGCCTGATTCGCCGATGCGCCCGGCAGCTATTCAGCATCCGATACTGACACCCTGCGTGCCCGGCGTCCTCCCCGCCACTGCCCCGCGGTGCCAGTCCGCCTTCCTGATCTCAACTGAGTCAACACTGCGCAGTTGTGTTGACGGTTTCTACGCGGAGGGGCAGGGAGGCAGCGGTATGTATTCCAGGGAATCGTTGAACGGGGGACTCTGGATCTCGAGGCGGGTTGCGCAGTAGTTCTGATACAGCTGCAGGGTCTCAGCGTCGGCGTCAGGTCCGGGAGGTTCCCAATGCCTATTGAGTGACCCGCCGAGCATCTCGGTTTGGGCAACGAGGATCTCTCCGAGGACATTCCTGCGGAGTCGGAATGCTGTGATCGGGTCATCGTCGGGGCGGTTGAGCGCCTGGAGGCGGCGGGATTCGGCGAGAGCGACCGCCCGCTGGGTCGCCTCGATGTCGGCCGGGTCGCCTCGGAGGGTTGCCAGGACGGCCTCGTAGGCGAGAATCGACTGGTTGCCGGGTTGGATCGCCTTGGCGTTGGCGAGGTAGCGCCTGTCCCCGGTCTCCCGGAACAGTTTGAGGTTGTTTTCGACTTCCCGCTCGTCCTTGATCTCCCTGAGGACCTTCCCGGTCCTGCGGACCTGTGGGTCCTCGGATTCCTCGAAGGCGATGATCTCGAAGATGGCGGTGAGCTCATCGAGACAACCGGTGGTCGCCAATGCCACCAGCAGGATCGCAACCAATCGGAACCATCGATGCCTGACCATCAGGCTCGCTCCACCTGGACCGCCATTCGGTCGAAGACTCTGAGCCCGGTGTCAACGGCTTCCTGGAGATCACTGGTGAGGACCGTGAGTGTCAACACGTACGGGCCATCTTCATCGGCACTGGTGTGCTGCATGACCAACCGGGTCACCTCAGAGTTCGTGATCGCCGCTGAAGTCAGTAGCTGGGTGATGAACGATTCAGCGCCGCTGTCATCTTCGATCAGAGAGGTCTCATCATTGGTGCCAATGAAGACGAACGCCGGAATCTGCCCGGCGGGGTAGACGACCAGTTCCATCCCCGTCAGATCGAATCCGGCCGACTCGAGTTCGTTGGAGAGCAACGCTGTGGCCAGTGCATCACGAGCGGGCAGACCCCTGAACGGATCTGTTGCACCCTCGGCGATCAACTCTTCGAGGACCGTATCGTCGAGACTCAAACCACCGGTGGGATCGGTCCCGCCCGGCGGCTCGGTCGTCCCGGTTGTAGTGGTCGTCTCGGTGGTCCCGGTTGTCGTCGTAGTGGCAAGGCTCGTGTCGACCTCGCCCATGGTGGTCGTCGAACTCACGGAGCTTCCCGTGGTGACAGGGGCAAGCGTGGTCGTGGTGGTGTCTCGGAGCGCCATCGTCGTCGTGGCCTGTGAGTTCTCGAAGATCGAGCCGCTGTCGCCACCGCAGGCGCCCAGGAACCCCATTCCCACCACCAACAACGCCGATACCACCGGGAGGTGTCTCGATGAGGCCATATCGCTCTCGCTCGTCACCGGTCGGACCATCCGATTATCGGAGCCTACCGTTACCCGACGCGATCGTCGGCCGGGGTCCCGGGTCCCCTTGACGGGCTCACGAGGCTCCAGAGAACCCGACGTGAATCGGCGATTCTGCCCCGAGGTACTCGCGGCTAGACACCTCCATCTGCGACTCCATCCCAGCAGTCAAAACTCAGCGGTGAGAGTTGGTTGACGGTCCTTCCGAGGCGATCCTCTCCCTCGATCCTGGACCAGACCTTTCGGGCGACCTTCTGCATCTCGGCGTGCAGATCTGCGGCCCGGTCTCCCAATCCCGTGACCCTGCCGTCCTCGAGGACCGTCTTGCCGTTGATGATGACGGTCTCGACATCCTCCATCTCTGCATTGAAGACGATGTTGGTGACGGGGTCCCGGAGGGGGACCATGTTCATGCTGTCTCCGGAGAAGATGACGATGTCTGCCTTGGCGCCTGCACTGAGGCGCCCGAGGTCCTCCCTGCCGAGTGCCTTCGCTCCCCCAAGGGTGGCGGCGTTGAACACGTCCGCCGGGGTGGTCGCCCAGGGGTCGTTCTCCACCGACTTCGAGAAGATCGACGCCAGGCGCATGGATTGGATCATGTTCTGGGGGCAGGTATCCGTGCCGAGAGTCATGTTGATCCCTGCCTGCTGATACCTGCGGAATGAATCCATTGCCATGCCGTCACGGCAGAAGACCCACGGCGCATGGGCGATCGATGCTCCAGATTCGGCGATGATCTCGATGTCGCCCGCCGGGAGGTCGGTCCACTTCGTGCCACTGAGGTAGATGGCGTGAGCCAGGATGACGTCGCTTCCCAGGAAGTCGATGTCATGCATCCAGGCGACGGGCGTCTTGCCGGTACGGGCCACCATGTTCGCCGTCTCGTACTCGGATTGGGCGGTGTGGATCGTCATGGGGACGCCCAGATCGCGGGCGTGGTCCCGTGCCCGGAGGAGCAGCGCCTCGGTACACGTGTCGGCCTGCGCAGGGCAGAGCATGCCTCTCAGCAGCCCATCGGCTGCGCCATCGAAGTCCCTGACCCACCCGGCGACCCGATCGAGGTCCTCCTGTCCCTCGTCTTCCTTCCAGGCGTAGTCGACGCTCAAGCCATCCGGCGAGAACCAGTCGGCCGATCTGAACATGGGCGCGAAGTAGATACGGTTGCCATATCGCGGGACGAGATCCACGAGGTCATCGATGTCATCGCCGATCTCCACGCAGGTGGTGGTGCCGCTTCGAAGCACCTCCGCCAGTGAGAACTCCGTGCACACCCTGCGCATCGATGGGTCCATTACCCTGTTGCGCGGCATGAGGAAATCTATGAGCGTGTCACCACCGAACTCGGGTGACCCGCCGTTCTCGACGAAGGATCTGTCGAGTGGCGAGTGCTGCATGTGCACGTGGGTGTTGATGAACCCGGGTGAGACGACCTTGCTGCCGGCGTCGATGACCGCATCGACTTCGCCCTGATAGCTCGGCCCGACGTAGAGGATGGAATCCCCCTCGTACACCAGATGGCCGTCAAGCACGTAGCGATGTCCCACGCCATCGAAGGCGATGATGTGGGAGGCCTTGATGAGGGTCCTTCCCATGGAGAACTCCTTCGCTCAGTCGCCCGTGTGAGGCGAGTTGCCGTCTCAGTCCCAGCCGTACCGCTTCTGGTATCCGCGGCGCAGGTATCCGTTCTCCCTCATGCCCCAGAGGCGGAGCATCAACACGCCTGCGATCAGGATCGCAAGCCAGTAGTCCCCCGTGAAGAGGCTCAGGAGTGCGACCGGAGCCAGTGGCACGACATTCCACTTGACCGGATCGTCGTACTCCTTGCGGGCCAGCCGCTCCCAGAAACCGGGTTGTTCGCTCATGCGAGCAGTCAAGCACATCACCCTGCGGGCTCAGCCGGCCCCGTGATGCATCCAGTGGGCGAGATCCGCAGGGACGAGATCGGCGATGATCTGGCTGTAGCGATCCTGTTGTGCGGCGGTCATCGCGGTCCTCCACTGACCGCTCGTCCCGTCGCGGAAGAATCGGGAAGGGTCCTTCCACACGCCGAGATGGGCCTCCGGGGCGATATCGGTGGCGCGGCTCCTGGCTCGCTCCAGGGATGCTTCCGCTGCCAGTTCCGCAGCGCCCGACTCGGAGATCTCGATTCGCAGGTGGTCGGCCAGGCGCAGGATCTCCCCCGGGAGGTCTCGTTGGTAGTCGGCGAAGTGGAACAGGGCGACGTTCGGGAGATGGCGTCGTTCCCAGAACGTCGCGTAGTGATGGAACGTCGACCGCACACTCCATGAAGGGAAGTCGCCGTCGTCGATCCACCGGTCGAGGCGCTCCTCGTCGCTGAGGCGAGGCTGCGGGGCAACGTCGGGCTGGGTCCCGAGAAGCTCGGAGAAACGCTCACGATTCATGTTGTCGCCGTGGTGGATCATCGAGATGGCGGCGTCCCTGGGGTCGCGCCCCACGCAGACATAGCGGACGTCGTCGACGATGGGTACGCCGTCGAGCGGGGTGTGCGACTTGATGAACCTGCGGTGGGTCTGGGCACCGAATGCGGCGTGAGCCTCCTCGACGGGCCGGATGCACTGGTCCATCCACAGGGACATGCGACCCAGGGATTCAGGGAACACAGGTCCGTCGAAGATCAGCAGGGCTACCAGCAGTTGTGTCCAGGTGGTACCCGACTTCGATGGGACGTCGATCACGATGTCGCCGGGCCGGAACGCAAATCCTTGCCATCTAGCGTTGTCGGCGTCCCGCTCCCGATACTCCCTCATCGTGCCCTCCAGTGGCCGGAGTCGGAGGGAGGATAGGGGGTGCGTTCTCACGCCATCGGGTCCGTCAACCCCTACGAATCTCCAGCGACCCGCTGCCCAGGTCTATCACGAAGGGGCAATCTGTGGGGCCGGGACACGACATGGAGCACGTTCCCGTCGATGAGCACTCGTCGGTTCCCGGGTCGTGTCCCGCCTCGGGACCGAGGCGTCCTGCCGCTCTGAGAGCTGCCAATCCCGCTCGCACATCGGTGGCCGTCGAGTCGAGGCGGTCGGCCAGGTCGGCCACGGTGACGGCGCCGGACGAGCTGTCGATCTCCCGGAGGAGTTCGGCGATCCTCATCCGAGCCCCAGCAGCAAGCCACCCTGGTACACGAGGAACGCGCCCAGCCAGGCGACCACCATTTGCCCGATGACACTGATCCACATCCACCGGGTCCCGAACTCCTGGCGGAAGGCGCCCACGGCTGCCATGCACGGCGTGTAGAGCAGCACGAACACCATGAAGGCGAGGGCGGCCAGGGCCCCGTGCCCGCCGCTGCTGCCTTCGAACGATGTGCGGATGGCCGTTTGGAGATCGCTCGACGATTCATCGCCGAGATCGAGGAAATCGAGGCCGATGACCCCCGGTATCGCCCGCAAGGTATCGGTCGTGGCGTCGACGAACGATGTGCCGATCTCCTTCAGATCGCCGATGAACCCGCCGGATCCGGCATCCTCGGCGGGGTCGCCGGATGTGTAGAGCTGCACCATCGTGCTGACGACTACTTCTTTGGCCACGAACCCCGAGATCAGCGACCCCGATTGCTCCCACTCGCCGAAGCCGAGAGGGTCGAGAGCCGGCGCCATCACCTTGCTGATACCGCCGAACGCACTGTCCTCGACGTCGGTATCGCCGAAGCCGCCCCCTCCTCCGAGCGGGATGGCGAGCAGCAGCCACACCACGATGCTTGCTCCGAGGATCAGTGTTCCTGCCCCCTTGATG
>JABMPV010000012.1 GCA_013202595.1 bacterium | reverse complement strand
TGGAGATCGCCCAGCGGATCGGCGATCGGACATCGGAGGCCTATGCGGCCACGTTCCAGGGCAAGGTCGCCATGTCGCAGGGGTATCTCGAAGAGGCAGTCGCCCTCTTCCGCAGGGCCAGGGAAGCCACCGATGCAACCGGCATCCCCTACATGATGGCTCTGGGTTTGTGCGTGACGGGCACCGGATATCAGATGATCGGCGGGCCGGCCGTCGAAACGGCTCTCGAGTACCACGAGAAGACCCTCGAAGTGATGGAACTCCCCACAGGGACGACCCTCGGAGCCTGGCTATGGACGGAGGTGGGCCATTGCGCTCTCGCCGCCGGCAAGGTCGATGACGCCAGGGCGCTCTTCACCAAGGCGCTGGTCGAGAAGACAGCGCCGATGTACCTGATGCGGCCATCTGCACTGATGGGCGAGGCCGATGTCGCTCTCACCGAAGGGAACGTCGAACTGGCGAGAGAGCGGTATGCCGAACTCGAGGACTACATCACCAGCCGCGAGATGCGCGATCACTACGCCGCCCTCCCGTATCTGGCCGCCCGGATCGAAGCAGCAGCAGGCGATCATGAGTCCGCCCTGGACCGCCTGACCGAGTGCCAGGCGATGGTGGATGCCTTCGGGATGAAGCGATCGCTGCTCGATGTCCTCGCGGCCCGTGCCCGCTCGCTGCGAGCACTGGGACGGGGCGATGAAGCCGCCGTGACCCGGAGGCAGGCAGATTCTGTAGTCGCAGAGATCGCAGCGACGATGCAGGACGTCAGTCTACGCGACTCCTTCGTCAGTGGTGCAGCGAGCCTCCTCGCCGACTGACGCGGAGAAGCCCGCGATCTCTCAGCCGGATCGCTTCTCCGCTGAGCCACGGACTTCGTCGGCCGGATAGCGCCTGGCGTTCTCCTCGAACTTCGCCCAGAAGGCGGCGTCGAGATCGACGCCGGCCACGTCGGCAAGTCGAACGACGTATTGCAGGATGTCCACCAACTCGTCGGCGAGCGCCCGGGCCCGCACGGGATCCCCGGCAATCGCAGACGACTCCTCAGGCGTCAACCATTGGAAGATCTCCAGCAGTTCGCCGGCTTCTCCCGCCAGCGCCATGGCGAGGTTCTTGGGGGTGTGGAACTGATCCCAGTCGCGGTCCGCTGCGAAGCCGCGCAGGAACTCCCTGATCTCACCCAGATCGAGTTCGGCCAATTGATCACCTCCGGGACAGATGCTCGGTGGTAGCTGCGAATGATGCAACTCCCCGGCGGAGTACCCCGGGGGGCCGCTAGACGAGATCGAGACTGTTGATCTGGCCCCAGTCGACTACCGCAGAAGCAGCCACATCGAACCAGGCGACCCATAGCCGCCCGTGGGGAGCGATCCCGGGCACCTCGCCCACGTGGACGAGGTGATGGCCCACTTCGTGGGCGATGGTTGCCAGAGCAGGGCGCCGCCCCAGCCTGATCATGCCGAACTCCGGCCACACGGTGCCTCTTTGCTGCTCCCATTTCCGCAAAGTCGATGCACCGAATCTGGCACGGGCTTGCCGAACGGGAGATTGGCAGTATCCGGTGTGCGAACCGCGACCTCCGTGGAAGGTGAGTTCCGGCGCCTCGACTCCTTGCGCCGAGCAGATGAACCGGACGCATGCCACTGCCCCGCTCTCATCAGTTGCCAGCACCCGGAGCCGCTCGATCAGCCCGAAGTCGCCGCTGAATTGCCTGACCCGATGGTCGTGGGCGCTTCTCCCCTTCAGCGCATCCAGCCGGAAGAGAGTCGGTGGGACGGTGCTCAGGGGATCCATGGGCATGATCCTGGACGGGCCGGGTCGCTGAAGGATCATCACACGGAGATGAGCGGGCCGAAGACGAACACGAGGCCGACACTCGCCGCCCCCACAGCGACGGCTGCAGCGATGCCCACGACGAACGGCTTGATGCCGAGGCCGCGCAGTTGGGTGAACGAAGTCCCCAAGCCGACGGCCGCCATCGCAGCACCCAGCGTGTACTCGGCCCACGTACGGATCCCGTGAGTGAGGTCGGACCAGGCCTCCGCACCCCAGATCCCGAAAGCCGATCCACCGCCGTCGATGCCTGCGTCGCCGATGGATCGCAGGATCGCCATAGCGAGGAAGCCGAGGATGAACACCGGGATCATGCTGAGGATGCTGGTGCGCTCCCCGACCACGGCGCCCTGCGCCCGCTGGCGGCGCGCATACATATAGGTGACCCCCGGGATGGCGATCACCATCAGGACGTTGCGCACAAGCTTTGCGATGATGGCGACGTCCGCTGCGCTCGGCACGGCGGTCACGTCGAACGACTGGTCGTAGATCAGGCCCGCCCCGGCCACCTGGGCCGTCTCGTGTATCGCCGTGCCCAGAAACAGGCCGACCCTGGTGACATCCCCACCGAAGATGGCATCCCCGAGGAATGGATAGAGGAACATGGCGGCGATGCCAAAGACGGTGATGTTGGCGACCGCGTAAGCGACCTCTTCGTCCTCGGCACCGATGCCGGGAGCAGTCGCCACGATCGCCGTGGCTCCGCAGATACCCGTGCCGATCGCGATGAGGGTTCCGAGCCGATCCGACAGTCCGAGCCAGCGGGTGGCTGCCGTGGCGACGATCAGCCCCGTGGCGACGGCGCCGAGGACCACCGGGATGCCGAAGGCGCCGATCTCCAGCACGTCGAGGATGCTGAGTCGGATTCCGAGGAGGATGATCCCCAGACGCAACAGCTTCCTGACGGTGAACCCGAGCCCGGGGAGGAACACCTCGCCGACGCCGACCGTGTTGCGAATGACCATCCCGAGGACGATCGCCACGAGGATGAACCCGATCAATCCCCTGTAGCCGAGAAGGTCGTTGGCCCAATCGGAGATCACCACCGATACCACCACGACGGCGGCCGACAGGGCGACACCCGGGATGAGCGAGGGGATGCGATCGACCGTGGTCCCCAACAGCAGGTTCTCGAAGAACCCCGGGGAACGCGGTGTGTCGCCCGTCTCGATTGTCATTGCGGCTCCTGATGGCGTGGACCTCTTCCAGTCTTCCACCACCGGCACCAAACAGAAAGGTGGGCCGACGTCCGCCGCCCACGGGGTAGATGACAGATGCCCGTTCGAAGCGACGCTCAGAGGCTCATGGCCGTGCGAGCCTCCTGGATGATGATGTGGGCGAGATGCTCTGCCCTCCGCCGGAACCCCGCGTTTTCGAGGGAGATGGCATGCAGCAGCCAATCGAGCTCCGCAGAACGGTGAGCACCGGTGCGGCCCTCGACCGCCGGGAGCGTCAACCACAGCGTGAAGGCCTGGCGTGCAGTCATGGAAACGTACCTCCTGGCTCTGACCAGAGCTCTTACCCTGGTCTCGATCGAAGGTGCCGGTAGTTGGGAGTGTGACATCGGGGTGTGTCACGAATCTGCCGCAATTCAGGTGCGCTGCCGGAACCCTGGATGCTCACAGGAACAACCCCAGCGAAACGAGCAGCGGCAGTGACTCGCCGCTATGGTGCCGCTCACACCACAGCAGTCACGACCTGCAGGGGGAGAAACACATGAATTCCGGGACGCCGCGGCGCCCTGCGGTTCACACCGCACTCCAATAGGGCTCCATCAGCCGTCGAGGGCTTGTGCTCGCAATCGTGAGTGCCATGGCTGTCGTGATGCTCCAGGTCTCTGTGAGCCAAGCAGGCAGCACGCCTACCCCCACCTTCTCGAAGGCCTTCGACCCCAGCACCATCGGGCCGCAGAGCTCGTCCCGGCTCACCTTCACCATCGACAACTCGGCATACTCCGATGCCGTCGACAACCTCGCGTTCACAGACACGCTCCCCGCCGGCCTCGAGATCTCCACGCCCGGTGATCTCACGACGACCTGTACGGGATTGATCACCGCACTCGACGGCGACGACACGATCACCCTCACCGGCGGCCGCCTCGGTGGCTGGGAGACCTGCACCATCGCCGTCAATGTGACGGTCACCGCAGCGGGTTCGGGTGGGTTCCCCAACACCACTGGTGATCTCACGTCGGATGTCGGAAACAGCGGGTCAGCCTCGGCAACTCTCACCGCCGCCGTGGGGAACCCCGGCTTCTCGATGGCATTCAGCCCGGCATCGGTGGTACCCGGTGGTACCAGCACACTGACCTACACATTCGACAACAACGGCAACGATGGCGACATCACGGCCTTCGCGTTCGTCCACCAACTCCCCGCCGGTCTCGTCGTGGCATCGCCGTCACGATCCTGGACCAATTGCGGCTCTGCAGCATTCAACACAGGCGAGCCAGGCTCGCAAACCATTGGGTTCAACGCAGCCGGCAATGGCCTGTATCCCGCCATTGAGGCAAAGGAGATCTGTACTGCGAGGATCGATGTCACCGCGACGATCCCCGGAGTGTTCGGCACCACTACAGGCAACCTCATCCTCGACCCGAACAGTGCCGCCACACCGGTGGGCTTCGCCACCGGTGTCCTGACCGCACCGATTCAGACCCTTGTGAAGACGTTCATCGACGACCCGGTGTTACCGGGCGACACTGCAACCCTCCAGTTCACGATCACCAATTTCGGCAGATTGGATGCATTGACCGGCATCGCCTTCACCGACGTCCTGGTGCCCGCGGGAGCGACCGCGACGGTGCCTCCCAATCCCGACCCACCGTGCGGAACCGGGTCCACCCTCACCGGGACGACGACTCTCACCTTCTCAGGCGGCACCCTCGACCCGGAGTCGTCGTGCACGTTCACCGTCCAACTCACGGTTCCGGGTGGGGCCACTCCCGGTGCCTACGTCAACACCACGAGCACCGTCACTGCCACGGCCGGGGGCAGCGGCGTCGTCGCGCCGGCAGCCACCGACACCCTGTTCGTCACGGCCGCCCCGACGTTGACCAAGGAGTTCACCGACGATCCGGCCGGAGCGGGCATCTCGGCGACCCTGGAGTTCACGATCACCGACAACACTGCCGCCGGCGGGTCGACCGATATCTCCTTCGTCGATGACCTGACGTCCTTCCTGCCCTACCCGATCTCCATCAGTTCCCCCGCCCTTCCCGCAGCCGCGTGCGGTGGGACCCTGGACCTCATCAGCCCGAATACGGACCAGCACAGCCTCGAACTCACCGGTGGAACGCTCGGCGCGGGGCTCAATTGCACCTTTAGCGTCGTGATCGACCTCCCCGCCGGCCTACCTGGCGGGACCTACACCAACACGACGTCCGAGATCACCGCCACCATCGCCGCCGCAACCGAGTACGGGAACAGGGCCACCGACGACCTCGTCGTCGTATCCGCACCCAAGCTGCGCAAGGCCTTCGCCACCGACGGCGTCATCCCCGGCAACACCGTTGCTCTCGAATTCACGCTGAGCCACGATGCCCTGGCATCCAGTGATGCAACCGGCATCGGCTTCACCGACGATCTCGCCGCAGCCGGTGCGGGTCTGACCGGTGTGGGACTCCCCCTCACACAGGCGTGCGATCCCGACGGCCCCGGGGGCTCGCCCGGCACCGGAACCCTGTCGGGCAGCGCCGGCGACACGCTTCTGACATTCACAGGCGGATCGCTCGCCCCCGGCGAGGAGTGCACCTTCACTGTCGACATCGCGGTCGCCACGTCGGCCGCTCTCGGCGAGCGTTTCAACACGACCAGTCCGGTTGGCGGAACGGTCGATGGCGTGGCGGCAAGCGGGGCACCAGCCACTGACACACTGTTCGTCAGCCCGTTGGCACTCACCAAGGATTTCACGGACGATCCCGTTGCCCCGGGCAATCCGGTGACCCTGGAGTTCACGGTGACGCTCGACGCCTCGTCGCCGACCGCTGCGACTTCGATCCTGTTCAAGGACGACCTGGCCGAGGTGCTGTCCGGACTGGTCGGAACCGGCCTTCCCCTCGCCGATGCGTGCGATCCCGATGGCCCCGGTGGCAATCCCGGGACAGGGACCGTCTCAGGCTTATCCGGAGACACCCTTCTCCTATTCACCGGCGGATCATTGGAGCCCGGTGAGAGCTGCACGTTCGGGGTGACGCTGAACGTCCCCGGCGGAGCCCCCGTCGGCGAGTACGTGAACTCGACTCAGATCGACGCGGACACCCCTGGCGGAACCGCCACGATCAGCACCGTGACCACCAGGTTCGCACCAGCCGTGGACACGCTGATCGTGGAACTGCCTCTCCCACCGCTGGTCACCAAGGAGTTCACGGACGATCCGGCGCTCGCCGGTGAGACGGCGACACTCGAGTTCACTGTGACGAATCCCAATCTCGATCGAGCCATGACGGCGATCGGGTTCTCGGATGATCTCGATGCCGTCGTTGCCGGACTCGATGTGACCGGGACCCTGCCCACCGAACCGTGCGGTCCCGGGTCGAGCATCAGCGATGACGGTGGAGGTGTGTTCAGCCTGGTTCTCGGGAATCTGGCGGCAGACTCGGACTGCACCTTCACTGTCGACGTGGCAGTTCCCATCAGCGCCACCAATGGCACCTACGCCAACGCGACGTCGGACCCCTCCGGCACCGTGAACGGATTCGTCGTGACGGGCACGCCGGCTGTGGCGACGTTCCTCATCGACGTCGATACCGACGGGGACAACATCGCAGATGGACAGGACAACTGCGCCACGAGGACCAACACCAGCCAGAAGGACACCGATCTCGACCGCAGAGGCGACGCCTGCGACCCCGATGACGACAACGACGGCCTCCGCGATGCGGTGGACAACTGCCCCAAGGTCGTCAACCCGGACCAGGGCGACATCGACAACGATGGCCTCGGAAACGCATGCGACTACGACGCCGACAACGATCTGATCCTCAACCTCAACGACAACTGCCCGATGGTGGCCAACGCCAACCAGCGCGATACGGACAACGACGGCACAGGTGACCTCTGCGACCGCGACGACGACAACGACGGCGTTCTCGACATCACGGACGCCTTCCCGAAGGACTCCACCGAGT
>JABMPV010000111.1 GCA_013202595.1 bacterium | reverse complement strand
TCGCGCGAGGAACTGTTCGATCTTTTGAACCACGCGCTCGCGAAGGCCGGTAACGCGACGCTCATGACGGCCGAACTCATGGACACGTTGGTCGATCACTGTGCCGGCAACTACCGTCTGCTCATGACCATGGGCGCCGAACTGCTCGCCTACGGCATGGCTCAAGAAGTCGAACGGCTCGACGAGAAGTTCTATCTCGAGGTGTTTCAGCCGATCCGGCCGCGTCCGGTGTCGAAGCCGTGCCTGACGGCAGGCAGGAAGAAAGCGAGGGTGTGAAGATGCCTGGAAATCGAGCACCCACCAATCACACCGCACGTTACCCAGGACCCATCGAACGCCCTCAACCTCTTCCCGTCGTACGCGTCGGAGACATCCCCAGCGAGGAGAACTCGCAACGCTGGCTGGTCGAGCAGCTTTGGGGTGACTCGTCGGTCGGTGTCATCGGCGGTGCCCCGAAGTGCTCGAAGACCTGGCTCGCATTGGACCTCGCCCTGAGCGTGGCGACCGGCACCGCCTGCCTGGGAAAATACTCGGTCCCTCAGGCGGGGCCGGCCCTGGTCTATCTGGCCGAGGACGCTCTGCCGGTCGTCCGAGAACGCGTCGAGGGAATGGCCCGGCATCGAGGTCTCGATCTCGCTGGTGTGGACATCCACGTGATCACCGCCCCGACGCTGCGCCTCGATCAGGATCCGCACCGCGAGCAGCTCTTCGAGACCGCCAAGCGACTGCGCCCTCGACTGCTACTGTTGGATCCTCTGGTGAGACTCCACGGTATCGACGAGAACCACGCCGGTGAAGTGGCCGAACTGCTGGCTTACTTCCGCTCGCTGCAGCGGAAGCTGGACCTCTCGGTGATCCTGGTCCATCACACGCGAAAGAACGCTGCCGGAGGAACCGCCGCCGGACAGGGACTGCGAGGCTCCAGCGACATCCATGCCTTCGGCGACTCGAACCTCTATATCAGACGAACCCGAGATCGACTCGTCCTATCGAGCGAACACCGAGCCGCGGCCGCTTCGCCGCCCGTCTATCTGGAACTTGTCGCAACCGACGCCCAAAAGACCCATCTGGAAGTCATCGCGGAACTCCATGACGAAAACCGCCGCACTCTCCAAGAGCAAGTCCTCGAGCGACTCGCAAAGGGCACGACACTCACACGAGCCAAGCTCCGCGCGACGCTGTCGGTCAAAAACAAACGACTGGGCGACGTCCTCGAGTCGCTCGAACGAGCCGGCCAAATCCGCCGCACACCAACCGGCTGGCAACGCAGCGACTGACTCAAAAAGGACCGTTCCCCGTTCCCTAATAGTAAGAGGGAACGGAACGGTCCGGCTTCCACCGGTCAAGATGACACACTGCCTGGAGAAACGGAGTCAGGCTCTGCGGGGACGCAACCTGACGAGGGATATCCAGGCCTCCGGTGCGCCAATGGTGCATCAGGCCCTCGCCAGTCCATACTGGCGAGGGCCACTTCTTTGCTGCCTTGAAGACCACAGCAAACAGTCAAAACGGAACCAACGTCTGAGAACAGCCCCGCATCCGGCAGCCATTGGACACCGGAGTGATGCCTCAAAAAATCCCGCGGCAAAGCCGCGCCTCTGCAAACAGCTCACATCGAAGCAAGCTCCATCACCCCACCAAACACATTCCTCCCGCCCCAACAACAATCCCACAACGCCAAACCCCCGAACTCCATCGATTAGCCCGAAGAACGATCTATCGTTAAGCTTGACTGCTCTCACTGGTACGTCGATGACGACGCGCCTGGCGATCCCGGTGCCGGTGACCCCGGTCTCAGCGATCCGGCCGAAGACGGCAGCCCCGATCATCCGTTTGACACGATTCAGGAGGCGATCGACGCGGCCACCAGCGGGCATACGGTCCTGGTCGCCGACGGCACCTATCCCGGAAACATCGCTTGGGATGCCAAGTCGCTGCAAGTGCTCGGAGCCGGAGCGGCCACGACCATCGTCGACGCCGCCGATCTGGGTCGATGTATGACGATCACGAACGTACCGGCC
>JABMPV010000110.1 GCA_013202595.1 bacterium | reverse complement strand
GTTGTCGGGTTCGACGCCGTCACAGCCCTTGGCGACAGCCCGGTCCAGGCGTCCCTCCATGATCGGCCCGAGGAGATCCAGTCGCCTCACATCCAACCAGCGCTCCCCCGGCCACCCGTTCATCCTGCCCTTGACCACGGCGGGGAAGAGACCGGCGTCGGGCCGCCACGACTCCCAGGCACCTGCAGAGAAGTAGCAGATGACCACCCGTCCGTCCGAGTGCAGGGCGTCGATCATGGCCGGTCGCGTGTCGAATAGATCGACGTCATACATCTCGACATCGTGTGAGCGATCGATCCGCCCCTGCAGTTGCCATTGCCAGGTCGTCCCCGGTCCCGGAGCCCACCACAAAGGCGCTTTCTCCACCGAGATCGCGTCGAGATCCAACACCGCCCCCGTCCCGACCACCCTCACCGACACCCACCCGCGCGCCGAGATGTGATCGGGGGTTAACGCCACACTCCGCCGCTGCCATCTCCCTGGAGTCGCGTCGTTGGTGGTCAGCACCGTCTCCCATGATCCCGATGCCCTGTCCTTCACCTGGACGCGCCACCTACCTGTGCCCCATCGAGGCGCCCGGCGGTCGACGGTCAGGAGTGAGTTCCCATCGAGAGCGGGGACCCGCAACCGGGCCACGAAGCGGCCTCCGGCCGGATCGAAGGACATGTAGCCGCCGGGATCTCCCCCGGTTCCCGATTGATCGGCCAAGTCCAGCGATGAGACGCCACCGGATGCGGTCCCCTCGACGATCACGATGTGAGGCGCGGGATCCGCCTCGCTCCATGCGACAGCGGCTCCGACGGAGATCCACAGAGCGGCGACCACCAGCGGTACGAGTCGTCTCATACGCCGACGATACCGATCAGGCCGCATCCTTCGGGAGATCCGAACCCCACGGATCGCCGGCGATCGCCCGCGGCGACCTGACGGGGAGCGCAGCCGCCACGGCGATCCGGGAGACATCGGGGGCCTCGTCGGATTGGCGCGGCCACAGCGCCACGACGATGCCCATCAGAAGGAGGAGTGCTCCCGTGGCTTCGATGAATCCCGCTACCTGCTCGGTCCGATCGAGTGCGTTGAAACGGCCGAGGATCCAGGCCCAGTCGTGGGTTCCTCCGCCGATGAGAGGAAGCGCCTGAGTCGTGGCATCCGCTGCATACACGCTCACGTCCCAGGCCGACGTTCCCGCCCAGGCCAGGCAGAAGCCCGCGGCTGCGTACTCATTGCGCTTGAAGCCGAAGTACCAGGCCATCGCGAGCGGAAACGCTACCTGTGCCACCGAACCGGCGAAGAACATGACCACTTCGGGCATGAAGGCTGCCAGGAGATGCCCGGTCTCGTGGATTGCCAGATCGAACCTGTCGAGAATTGGCACCGTCTGATTGGCGATGAACGTCAGCCATCCAATCAGGGCGGAGACCCCGGCCGCGAGGATGCCGTGCCAATGGGGGCGGAGTCGATCGAGAAACGGCATACCGACTCATCGGAATCGGATCGATCCGAGTTGAGACACAAACGGGCTCCGATGGCATAAGAGCGCCCGTGATCCACTTTCTCATTGCCGTGCTTCTGACAGGTTCCGTGCTCACGCCCTCAGACGCGGACAGAGCATCCGATCTGTGCCGGGGTCGCGCCATCACCATCCCCGCAGTCGCTCTGGGAGAAGGTTCCGACCAACTCGCGGCGTTCGAAGGAGTACTCGGTTCCCGCTACGACGACGTGATCAACGGCGGTGGCGAAGCCGGCAACACCCTTCGGGGCAACGGTGGGGACGATGACATCAGCGGGCAGCGCGGTGACGACATACTGGTGGGTGGACCCGGCAGTGACACCCTCAGGTAGCGCTCACGACCCGGGCAGGAGATTCTGCAACTCGAGCGTGTAGTCCTCGACATAGGTGACGTCGCCCACAGAAGTGCTCGAGACGCTTCGACCATAGAAGATCCCCTTGACCAGCAACGGTCCCTCGAGAGTGACCCACTCCTCGCGCGTGGTCTCACCGGCTGTCCTCCCCGTGCTCGTTGCCGAACGGGTGAGGTGCACGGTCTCCACGTCGGTACCACCGATGGTGAGCGTCTCGAACCCGATCACCTCGTAGGCCCCCAGGTCGGTGGACTCCCCGTTCGTGCACGTCTCGATCCACGTGACCCCGGGTGCCGGGTCGGGGACGGGACCGTCGGGAGTGCACGTCCACTTCGAGGGCTCGGGAATCCCGAACCACGTGTGCATGGTGTCCTCGATGCGAGGGAACACCTCGCCCTCGCACCTGGTCCACTCGGTCCACCGCTCTTCCAGGGCCACCCAGCGGATGACCAGGCCGCAGTCGTCCGTCCGCGCCACGGCGAAGGTCTCTGCCGGGTAGTCGTGACGGCCGCCGCCGAGGGCATCGACCTCTTCACCGCCGGTCGTCGCATACACATAGACACCGGGGTCGCCCATCTCGGTTCCGACGAGAACCGAGTCGACCGTAATGTCGTCTCTGGTCACGGGCGTGGCGGTGTCACGAAACAGAAACGCGACCACCAGGCCGCCGGCAATCACCATGCCGACGACGAAGAGGCCTCCGTACATCCACCGTCGCGCACCACTCATCACCCACAGTGTGCCACGGCCAGAGGCCGTCCGGAGCCAACCGGTCGATTAGCTGTCGAACAGACTCGAAAGGCCGCCCGACTCACCGGTGCTCGGTCGCGGCACATACGGGGCGATCCGCTCGGCGAGGCGGGAGAACGGCAGCGATTGCAGCCAGATCCTGCCCACGCCGCTGAGCGTCGCGAGAAACAGTCCCTCGCCTCCCAGGAACTGTGACTTGAGGTTCCCTGCGCGAGCGATGTCGTACGCGATGGTCGGCTCAAAGGCAACGAGGCACCCTGTGTCCACGCGCACCGTCTCACCCGACAGATGCTGTTCCACGATCGTCCCGCCGGCATGGAGGAACACGTTCCCATCGCCCTGGAGATCCTGGAGGATGAAGCCCTCACCGCCGAAGACACCGGCGCCCAGCTTTCTGTTGAACGCGATCCCGACCTTGGTGCCCATGGCGGCACACAGGAAGGCGTCCTTCTGGCAGATGAGTCGGCCGCCCATGGCGCCGAGGTTCACCGGCACGATCTTGCCGGGATACGGTGCAGCGAAAGCTGCTTTGGCCAGACCGCCGCCCTGGTTGGTGAAGTGGGTCAAGAAGATCGACTCACCCGTGAGCGCCCTCTTCCCGGCACTCTTCATCTTGCCCCACATGCCTTGATCCGGTTCGGAGCCATCGCCCATGACGGCCACGAAGTCGACACCCTCGGTGATGTACATCATGGCGCCGCCCTCGGCGATCACCGTTTCACCGGGGTCGAGGGCGACTTCCACGAACTGGAGGTCGTCTCCGTAGATCTGGTAATCGACGTCGTGGCTCTGCATCCGGTCCCCTGGTTCTGTGGCGAATCGACCGAACCCGATCCTAGAACCAGGGCCGATCGTTCGCGGTGCACCATCACCCGGAAGACGAGACGGTCGGGATCCTCGAGCGATTGCTCGTCCCCGCCGTCATCCTCCACATCGCTCGCATCCAAGCTCTCATCGACGAAATATCCGACTGCGCCGTCGTCGTCGTAGCCGACCCAGGCATCCCACATGGCGGCGGACGCGTAGAAGAGGCTGCGGGCGTGGACTGTGGGAGCAGGGAAGTCGCGCCGGATGGCATCGAGGACGGCCTCGTCCCACACCCTGGCCACCGACCACGCCGCCGCCGCGATGATGGCGGTCTGTGCGATTCGAAGTCTCCGGGGCTCACGGCGCGGGAATGTGGGACCACTCGCCCTCTCCGGCTTGCAGAGGAAGGGAGGGCCGACCACCCTTGACGCCATGAAGACCATTGGCCTGCTCGGCGGGATGTCATGGGAGTCGTCCATCCAATACGAGCGGATCATCAACACCGAGGTGCGCCGGCGCCTCGGTGGAATCCACTCGGCCGACCTGATCGTGCGCTCCTACGACTTCGCTGTGATCGAGGCGCTGCAGGAGTCAGATGACTGGGATGGGGCGGGTGAACTACTGGCCGCCGATGCGCTCCACCTCCAGAGAGCAGGGGCCGAACTCATCGTGCTCTGCACCAACACGATGCACCGGGTCGTCGGCGCCATCGAACGGGCACTCGCCGTCCCGTTTCTCCACCTCGCCGACGCGACGGCAGATGCTGTCACCGGGGCGGGGGTAACCCGGGTGGCCCTGCTGGGCACGCGCTACACCATGGAGCAGGACTTCTACCGCTCTCGACTGGAGCGGCACGGACTCGCGGTACTGATCCCCGACGAACCCGATCGAACCACCGTCCACGATGTCATCTACGACGAGTTGGTGCGCGGCATCGTCACGGAGGCTTCACGAAGGGAGTATCTCGGCGTCATCGAACGGCTCATCGAGCGCGGCGCAACCGGTGTGATCGCCGGCTGCACGGAGATCGAACTGCTCGTTGGGCCGGACGACGTCACGGTGCCGTACTTCCCCACGAGCCTCATCCACGCATTGGCGGCCGTCGATGCCGCTCTCGATGATCGACCGACGACCGCCCTCTAGGACCAGGCCTCGACCAACTCCATCACGTCGAAGGCCGGTGGGCCCTGGAACCGCAGCAGGAACTCCTCCTGGTGGAACCACATCTCGGCTCCGAACGCCCCGCCACCCATGATCTCGCCGCTGACCTCACCGCTGACGACGGATACATCGTCGAAGGTTCCCAGGGGAACCGTCTTGGTCTCGGTGATCGAGTCGACTGTGACTTCGTACGTAGCCCCGAGTTCCTCATGACTGCCCTGGAAATCGAAGAGGACCGTTGCGTCGACCATCGCCGTCTCACCGAGTGGAGCGGACACATCGAACGGAAGTGGCGGTTCGAACGACTCGACAATGGCCATGGAGTCGGAGAAATCGTCGTTGTAGGTCTCCACGGCCTTGATGGCGAACACCCATGGCTCCGTCCGATCGAACCACACCACCATGGAGGTGGCTCCGGGCTGTCCCGAGCCGATGGTGAGTCGGTCGAACCGCTCACCCTCGTAGTCCTGGTCGTACTCGATGACCGCAGGGAGATCGATCTGAGAGCCATCGAATTCGGTGATCCGGTACATGGCGGTAGCCCCGTCATCCGGCCAGATCGCACCCCATGACCCACCGAGCGTCGGGTGGGCGTCGGCGGCCAACGTGGTTGCCGTGGTGGTGGGCGCTGCAGTCGTGGTGGGCGCAGCAGTCGTGGGGGGCGCAGCAGTCGTGGTG
>JABMPV010000109.1 GCA_013202595.1 bacterium | reverse complement strand
GGGGTCGACCTGCATCACGAGCAGCCGGAAACACCCGCGCGAACGTTTGTGGTCACAGCACTAGGGGCGACTCGTGCCCGGCCGGTAGGCCGGTAACTGCAACGAGAACCTGCTCTCACCGTCGACCCGGTCGTATGTGAGGCTCCCTTGCATCGCCTCGGCGAGGTAACGGGAGACTGTAAGCCCGAGGCCGAGTGATCCGGTCCGGCCGACTGCTGCATGCGAACTGCCGTAGGCCTGGAAGATCATCTCATGATCTTCCTTCGGCACGCCGCCTCCGTCATCGGCGACGACGAGGACGATGTGCCGTCCGACAGGCTGCACCGATAACCGTATCGTCGGGCCGCCGTAGTGGAGGGCATTCGAGAGCAGGTTCCTGGTGACCTGGCGGACTCGGAGCGAGTCCGCCCAGGCGAAGCCATCAGTGAGATCCATGATCGTCTGCTGTTCGGCTCCCTCGATCGGCATGGATGCACATACTTGTCTCACCTCGTCGGCAACATTGACCGGACCGTGCTCCATCGCCAGGTGCCCAGCTTCGGCCCTGGTTATGACCAGCAAATCTTCGACGATGTCGGCGACCTCAGTGCTCTGGGCCGCGATGGCGGAGGCGAACTGGCTGATTTCGTCAAGCGTGAACGCCTCGGCCCTGTCTCTCAACTCCGACGCAAACCCAACGACTGAGGTCAGTGGGGTACATAGCTCGTGACTGATCGAAGCGATGAACTCGAGCCGGGATTGCTCGAGATCTCGAAGCTCCTGGTTACGAGTCCTCAGCTGCTCGTTGAGTTGGCTCTGACCCAAGACCGATGCGAGCTGACTTGCGATGAGTTGGATGAGATCCGAGTGATGCGGCGTATAGCTGTCGCGCCACCGCGTGTTGAAGAACAGGTAGCCCTTGACCTCATCACCGACGACGAGCGGGCAGTTGAGCGAGCACCTGATCCCCTCGCTGACGAGCAGACTCACAGGGTGACTCGCGGGCCGCTTCCTCGCGTACTCCGGGAGGTTGTTATCGAGAAACGGCACCCGGTATCGGGGACTGCTCGAGACCTGGACACTGCGGCGGTAGGCGTATCCCACCGGTACGCTCGTGGAGTCGTAATTTGCCCGTGTCCACGCAGTGGTAAGCACGTAGCCATCCTCGGCGACAACAGCGTATTCCATCCGATCGTACGGGAGAATCTGCTGGAACTCGTCGAACAGGGTGTCGAGAATCTCGTCGACCTCCAGACCAGCGTGGAAGCCGATGGTGATCTCGAGGAGAAGCATCAACTCATCCGACCGAAGGTCTCCGCGCGACGACCCCTCGGGTCGGGGGCTACTCGGGCGCTTTCTTGATCTCACCGCAGATGTCTCTACTGCTCGCCTCGCTAGATGCTACATAATGTCGGGTTCACTGCCAGCCTCCGTTGAGCCTCTGGGTGCGATCTCTGTATCACAGCACCCTCAAACTGCATTGCGGCTGACAGGCGCCCCGTCTGGGGTGGCGACTCTTAAGTACACCCCTCCGCGGACGCTCGCTGGTGTGTTGCCGCTTGGCGAGGGTGGTGCCAGTCGATCGCAAAGTGTTCGGTTCAGTTCCCTGACGGCTGTCCGTACAAATCAGGGTTTGTACGGTACACTTTGATCCTCGCCGTCCGTACAAATTGAGGGAGCGCACATTGGGTCGACCGTCACGAGCCGCCGTATTCAAACGCCTAGATACGCAGATCGCCGAGCTCTGGCAACGAATGGGGGGGCTCCCGAACCCCGATGAGGCGTCCAGTATCTGGACGGGCATCTGGTACGAGGAAGCCCACCACTCAACCGCCATTGAGGGGAACACCCTGGTTCTGAAGCAGGTTGAGGCACTCCTCGCCGAGGGTAGGGCTGTCGGTGACAAGGAACTCAAGGAGTACATGGAGGTCAAGGGCTACGCCGACGCTGCCCGATGGGTGTACAGGCAAGCGATCATCCCCGCCGGGAAGGGTGATCAAGAGCTGGTGAGCTTGACCGAGCTACGGCAGATCCACCGAATGGCCATGGGCCCGGTGTGGGATGTCGCGCCGCACCCAGACGCGACCGACCGAGAGAGCCCCGGCTCCTTTCGCGAGCACGACATCCAGCCGTTCGGAAGTGGGATGACGCCGCCCTCATGGACCGACGTCCCAGCACAAGTCCACACGTGGCTCGAGCAGGTGAACGCCATCCGACCGAGAACCACGGCGTTTCCGGAGGAAGTCGCGACAGCGCACAGTAGGTTCGAGCAGATACACCCATTCCTCGATGGAAATGGGCGCGCCGGCCGGCTCGTCCTCAACCTCGTGCTCGTCCGCCTGGGCTATCCGCCTGCGATTGTCTACAAGAACCAGCGCGCCAAATACCTGCGGGCGCTCTCGCGTGCCGACAGCGGAGACCCGGGGGGATTGGGCGAATTCATAGCGAGGGCCATCCTTGACAACCTCTACAAGTTTGTCGTTCCAGCCGTTGCCGGCCCGGCTCGTCTGGTACCCCTTGCTGCGCTTGAAACGGACGACCTGTCCCACAATGCGCTCCGCGTAGCAGCCATCCGAGGGCGGCTCCAGGCAACCAAGGGCTCAGACGGCCAATGGAGGAGTTCTCGGAATTGGGTCGACGAGTACACCGAGTCTCGCTACAAGCGCACCTAGCGTCTCATGTGACATTCCCCCACCCTGGGGTGGCGCAGTGTCACTGACCGAACGAGGCAAACCGGTCTCCACTGGCCCTCCCCTTCCTGGTTTCCCCCGCTTCCTGGTTTCCCCCGCGAAGCGGGGGAAACGCGGGCCGGCGTCAGCCGGGCCGCAAAGGGGCAAGGTCGCCGCAGGCGACCCGCCCGGGCCGCGTTCTGAGCAGACGTGCGGCACTGCGCGACCGCCGTCCCCACGGACTATCTGCGGGGCTCCGGTATCGTCTCTCCTCGTGGATTCCCCCGCCTCGCTCGTCTGCTACCGCCATCCCGACCGACCGACCCGGCTGGCCTGTTCGGAGTGCGGCAAGTACATCTGCGTCGATTGCAGCCATGACTCGGTGGTGGGGCAGCGCTGCCCGGACTGTGCCAGACCCAAGGGACGGGCCACGATCATCGACGGGCGCACGGCACTCCGGCGCACCGTCCGCTCGTCGGCGCCCGTCACGTTTGCGCTCATCGCCATCAACGTAGGGATCTTCCTGCTCGGTGAGTTGTCACCCGACCTTGGTGATCGGATGCTCAACAACGGAGGCCAGCACCCGATCCTGATCGACCGGGGTGAGTGGTACCGGGCCTTCACCGCCATGTTCCTCCACGGTGGGATCACCCATGTCCTCTTCAACATGTACGCCCTGTTCATCTTCGGACCGGTGCTCGAACGGCGCTTCGGGAGCGTCTCGTTCGCCGCGTTGTACGTGGCCAGCGGGCTCGGTGGGAGTGCGCTGTACCACCTGATCGGAGGCAACCACTGGGCCGTCGGCGCATCCGGGGCGATCTTCGGTCTCTTCGGCGCGATGCTGGCCGCCTCGTACCGGCAGCGGCACACGCCCGCAGGACAGGCGGTCTTCCGCCAATTGGGATTGCTGCTGGTGATCAACATGGCCCTCCCCTTCATCGTGCCGAACATCGCGTGGGAAGCACATGTCGGCGGATTGGCGGTCGGGGCGGGGATCGCCTTCATCTGGGACAACCTGCCGCTCGCCGACAGAGCGTCGACGCTGAAGCGGACGGTGATCGCGCTCGGCTTCGCCATGGCGGCGATCCTGCTGGTGATCTTTCTCTAGACGCGGCTCCGCCGGGGCGCGCAGGGATTTCGTCAGAGGAGTTCGACTGAGAGCGTCAAACGCTGCTTAGAGTTCGTCGTCTGCCCGAACGCACAACACCGGACAGGGAGCCGACAGCAGCACATCACGCGAGTCGCTGCCCAGGATGAACTTCCCCGCCGGTGTCCTGCGGCGGTACCCGATGACGATGAGCGAGGCACCCATCCGGGATGCATGCTCGGTCAGATCCTCCGAGGGCGACATCCCGCGCACGAGGTGATGGATCTCGTGGTCGATGCCCATCTCGACGAGATCGGCGGCCACCCGCTCGAGGGTCTCCTCTGCCGAGGTGGCTTCCTCAGCGTGCTCGTGAGTGCCCCCTCTGGCAGACGTGACCACCGAAAGGTGTGCATTGCGCAAACGGGCCTCGATCACAGCCGCATCGAGTGCAGCCTGACCTGTGGGTGAGTCGATGAAGCCGACAACGATGGTTTCCATGAGGCCCCCAGGCTAGTAGCCGGGCGGCACCATGAGCCCTGCGGCTACGATCCCGCGTGTGGCGGGACCCCCACCAAACAGCCTTCTCGACAAGCCGGGCGAAGCCTGCGGAGTCTTCGGGATCTATGCCCCCGGCTCGGACGCAGCACGCCTCGCCTACTTCGGCCTGTTCGCCCTCCAGCACCGCGGGCAGGAAAGCGCAGGGATCGCAGCGTCGGATGGCGAGACCATCACCGTCTACAAGGATGTCGGCCTCGTCGCCCAGGTGTTCAGCGAGAACACTCTCTCCGCCCTGAACGGCCACCTCGCGGTCGGGCACACCAGGTACTCGACCACCGGATCACCCACCTGGGATAACGCCCAACCCGCCTACCGGCAGATCGTGGGGACGGGCGTCGCCCTGGCCCACAACGGCAATCTCACCAACACGAGGAATCTCGCCGGGACGTTTGGCGACCAGGGTGCGACGACCGACTCGGAACTGATGACCGAGGCAATCGCACGATCGGTCGACCCGAACCGGTCCGACGGCCGGGAGTTGGAGCGGGCCATGCTTGCCGTGCTCCCATCCTTCGAGGGGGCGTTCTCGCTGGCCGTCATGGATCAGGGACACCTCGTGGCAGTCCGCGATCCTCACGGATTCCGACCCCTGTCCCTCGGAAGGACCGAACGCGGATGGGTGGTCGCATCCGAGACCGCAGCATTCGACATCGTCGGGGCGACCTTCGTGAGGGACATCGAACCGGGTGAGATGGTGGCCATCGACGCTTCAGGCGTTCGCAGCCATCATCCGTTTCCCAAAGCAGAACCCAGGCTGTGCGTGTTCGAGTTCGTCTACTTCGCCAGACCCGACTCATTGCTCTACGGGCGCGATGTGCACGGGGCGCGCAGGGCGATGGGCCACATCCTCGCCGAGGAGGCGCCGGCGGACGCCGACGTGATCGTCCCCGTCCCCGAGTCCGGAATCCCCGCTGCACAGGGCTACTCGGCGACATCGGGCCTCAGATATGTCGACGGCCTGGTCAAGAACCGGTACGTCGGCAGGACGTTCATCGACCCGACGCCGGCCCTGCGCGAACGCGGCATCCGCATGAAGTTGAACCCCCTGCGATCGAGCCTCGAAGACCGGCGGGTCGTCCTGGTCGACGATTCCATCGTCCGGGGCACCACCACCCGCCAGTTGGTGACGATGGTGCGAGACGCCGGTGCGACCGAGGTCCACCTGCGGATCTCATCTCCCCCCTACAGGTGGCCGTGCTTCTACGGCATGGACACATCGGATCGGGACTCACTGCTGGCGGCCAAGATGGATATCGATGAGATCGCAGCCTTCCTGGAGGTCGACTCGCTCGCCTACCTCTCGCTCGACGGCCTGATGCGAGCCACCGCGATCGCCGGCAACCCCCTGTGCACCGCGTGTCTGTCGGGCGAGTACCCCACGGACGTCGGCGATGGCAAGTTCGTGCTGGAAGGCTCCTCATGAGCACGTACCGCGAAGCAGGTGTCGATCTCGACGCCGCAGAGGCGCTGGTGGATGACATCACCGGGTCGGTCACCGCCTCGTGGGGATCCGACGTCGTCGGTTCCTTCGGTGGCTTCGCCGCAGGAATCAGGATCCCGCCCGGATACGCGGCACCCGTGCTGATGATGAGCACCGACGGCGTCGGCACCAAGGCCGACGTCGCCAGGGCCGCGGGACTGCTCGACGGACTGGGGTCGGATCTGGTCGCCATGTGCATAGACGACCTCGCAGCGGCCGGAGCCAGGCCGATCGCGATGACCGACTACCTGGTGGT
>JABMPV010000108.1 GCA_013202595.1 bacterium | reverse complement strand
CGCCGGCGATGAGGAACCCGCCGGCGAGGCGGGTGACGAGGCCGACGACGCTGGCTGCCCCGAGTAGCAGCCCTGCCGAACTCTCGGAGATCCCTTCTTCAACGGCATACGAGACCAGGAACGAGGTGACCGAGTCGATGGCGGCGATCCCCAACGCGGCCACTGCCCCGAGCAGGACCAATCCGATCAGCGGCGTGGTCGGACGCGGGCGCGGACCGTCTGGCCTGGCAGTTCTGCGCTCGGTGTGCTCATTGGGCACGCTCGCAACGAGGATCGCAGCGAGCACCGCTCCCGTGGCGAATGCCCACTGCCATCCGATGGTCAGTCCGAAGACGGGGACTGCCAACCCGCCGAGGAGCGTTGCCGTCGGCACGGCGGTGTGTTTGAGCCCGAAGAGGATGCCGTAGCGCTCCGCAGGAACCGATCGCGCCAGTGCCCGGTTGGCAGATGTGTTCGCAATGACCGCGGCGAGGCCGCCCGCGATGAACAGGAGGGCGATGACCGTGACGTTCGATGCGATCGTGGCCATCCCCACCAGCACAAGGCCGCTGGCCGATCCCGCGATCCGAATGCCTGTCGGCCAGCCGATCCGGTCGACGACGCGTCCGAGGAACGGCGATCCGAGGGCTCCGACACCGAAGTAGATTCCGAAGAGGGCTCCGATGGTTGCGACACCGAGGTCGAGATCGACCCGGATCTGCACGGCCAAAGCTGCGGTCAGGAAGGCCGGGAGCGCTGCGACAGTCGTGCAGCCGACCGCGATCGCGACGACCGGCCACCGCACAGCGGTGACCGGTCGGTGAACGGCGTCGGCGGGCGTCTGTGCGTCCTCTGTCAGTGCCCGACCGTCAACTTGTCGTAGAGCGACCCGGCGTTGTTGGTCTGGATGTGATTCATCATGTAACCCTGGCCGACATCGACGGGGTATCGGTCGCGGAAGTTGATCTGCTCGACGACCTCTTCACGCGTCCAACCCTTGGCGACGGCGTCGGCGACGGCCGTCACCCAATCCATGAGATTGGCCCGTTGGACGTCGAGGTACTGCTTTGTGGTCACGGGACCGTGACCGGGGCAGATGTAGTCGAAGTCGAACGTGCGGATCTTCTCCAGGGCGGTCAGCCACTGATCGATGTCCGAGGTGTGCAGCCATGTCTGGCACTCGCTGAAGATGGTGTCGCCGGTGAAGACGACCTTCTGAGATGGCACGTACACCGTCACCTGGCCGGGTGTGTGACCGGGAGTGTGGTGCACCTCGAACACTGTGTCACCGACGCGCAACTCGACGTCGCCTGTGAAGACGATCTCGGGGCGGTTCATGTCGGCTTCGTAGACATCGCGCTCGGGGAAGATCGCGGCGCCATCGGGGTCGTCCATCGGGATGGCTTCCTTGGCGTACTCGAACGGATCGAGATCCGTGCCGACCACCATGAAGTTGTCGTCGACGCCCTTGTGGGCGATGACAGGGAAGTCACCCTTGAAGTAGTAATTGCCGAAGATGTGATCGACGTGGTGCTCGGTATTGATCAGATAGCGGATCGGCCCGTGCGACTCGGCGATCTTCCGCATCTCGACGGCCTTGGTCGGCAACTGCGGGGTGTCGATGACGACGACCCCGTCGGAGGTGACGACGAAACTGGGATTGCACCCGCGAATGGTCGTGTCCGTGTAGACGGTGGGAGTCACTTGCTGCATCGTTCTCGTCTCTCCTAGGTGTCTGACTGATCGTTGCACGGATCGCCGTCATCGGCGATTCCGGGTCACTGAGTGGCGGTCAGTCCTCCGTCGATGGTGAGGATCTGTCCTGTGATGAACCCGCAAGCGTCCGACGCGAACAGCAGCACGGCTCCGAGCAGATCCTCGGGCTGTCCGACCCGGCCCAGGGGCACGCGGGCCAGGAGTTTGGCCTTGAACTCGGCGTCGTCGAGCAGCATCGCCACCTGGGGAGTGTCGACGAACGTGGGGGAGATCGCGTTGACGTTGATCCCGTACTTGGCCCACTCGGTTGCCCACTGACGGGTGAGCGAGTTGATCGCGCCCTTTGCCGCCACATACGCCGAGTACCCGGCGTTGATGCCGAGAAGACCGCGGACCGACGAGATGTTGACGACCCGGCCGCCGTCGCCTTGCTGCACCATCTGGCGCACCGCAGCCTGCGTGGCCAGGAGCGTCGTGGTGAGATTGAGATCCATGATCCAATCCCACTCCTGCTCGGGGTACTCCTGAGCCTCGAACAGCACCTTGCCGGCCCCGCCGCCGATGGCGTTGAGGATGATGTCGATGCGCCCGAAGTGATCCACCACTTCGGCAACGGCTCGATCGGCGTCTTCCTTCTGGGTGAGATCGGCTGTGATCGAGAGCGCCTGCTTGCCCTGCTCCTGCACCAGGCTGCAGGTCTTCGTCATTGCGGAACCCGAGCGATCCACGATGGCGATTTCCGCCCCCGCCTCACACAGGCCGGCGGCGAGTTGCGACCCGATGCCGCCCCCCCCGCCCGGGATCATGGCAATCTTGCCTTCGAGGTTGAACATCTCTTTGATCATCGTTCGTCCTTTCCAGACGGCGGGGTCGCTCGCCTAGCGATTCTTCACGACTGCGCTGATGTCGGCGGCGGTCTT
>JABMPV010000107.1 GCA_013202595.1 bacterium | reverse complement strand
ACCATCCCTGTCTGCGTCGACGATCATCCTGACGAGCCGGGGGTGGGCGGGGAGTCTGGCCATATCGACTCCGCGCGGCGTGATGCGGCCGTCCGGGTCGAGGGCACCGAGCACTCCCAGCAACTCGACGGCCTCGGTGACACCGCGCTCCGGCGGGGGATCGATGAATTGCAGTGATCCCGGGTCGGTCGTGCCCCATGCAGCCAGTTCCAGCATGAGGCCTGCCAGATCCACCTGCTGGATCTCAGGCGGAGTCTGGCGTGCTCTGGTTCCGTGCTCCATCTTGGCCCACATGCGATACGCCACTCCGGGGCCCAGCCTTCCCGCACGCCCCGATCGCTGATCGGCGGATGCTCGCGAGATGGGCACGGTGTGGAGCCGGGTCATGCCGGTACGCACGTCGAGCCTGGGCTTCCTGGCGATACCGGAGTCGACGACGATCGATACCCCATCCACGGTCAGGCTCGACTCGGCGATGTCGGTGGACAGGACCACCTTCCTGGTTCCAGGCGCGGCGGGAGCGATCGCTGCGTCCTGATGGCCGGCGGAGAGACTCCCGTGGAGGATGTGCACGGTGACGCCGGGCTCCTGGTCGCCTATGGCGCGTTCGGTCCGTTTGATCTCGCCCATGCCGGGCAGGAAGACCAGCACGCTGCCCTCATGCTCGGCCAGCGCCCTGCGAATCGTGGCTGCCGCATGATCTTCGATGCGGGCCCGCCGCGGTGGCGCTGCCCAGGTGATTTCGATGGGGTGGCGGCGTGCATCACTCGTGATGATCGGTGCCGGTTCGTCGCCTCCGATCACGGCTGCGATCCCCTCTGCGTCGACGGTGGCCGACATCGCCAGGATGCGCAGATCGGGCCGAACCAACCGTCTGGCGTCCAGGGCCAGCGCGAGGCCCAGATCGGTCTGCAGGTTTCGCTCGTGGATCTCGTCGAACACGAGCAGTGCGGTGCCGGGGAGATCGGGATCGTGCTGCAGCCTGCGAGTGAGCACTCCCTCGGTGACCACCTCTACCAGCGTGGAGCGGCTCACCTTGCGATCGTCCCTCGTCGAGTACCCGACGGTCTGACCGACCGGCTCTCCCATGAGGTCTGCCATGCGCCGGGCTGCTGCTCTGGTGGCAATCCTCCGCGGTTCGAGCACCACGATCCGGCGTCCGTCGGCCCAGGGCTCTGCCAGTAGGCGCAGCGGGACGATGGTGGTCTTGCCCGAACCCGTCGGAGCCACCAGGACGGCACTGCCGGGGTTGTCGAGTGCAGCGGCTACCGCACTGATCGATGCCTCGACGGGAAGGCCGGTGGGTCCGATTGCGCTCACGCGAGCCAGGGTAGGAGAGGCCGGGAGGCCACTGTGCTCCGATCGTCGCTACAGCTGCTTGGGCGGTTCATCGCCAGAGGTCAGGACGATGCCTGCTGAGATCCCTGCGACCAGCACGGCGGCCGCCGACACCGCCAATATGCCCGGGTTGCGTCTGACCAGTGTTCCCACGCTCTGCACGGCGTCTCCAATCGCTGCGTCCAGAGGCTACAGACCCGATTCCTATCTGCGCCCATTCTCAGACGATGCGGCGCTCGGTGGCCCATTTGGTCAGTTCGTGCCGGTTGGACAGCTGCAGCTTGCGCAGCACGGCGGACACGTGGGTCTCGACGGTCTTGACCGAGATGCCGAGGCGCCGGGCCACCTGCTTGTAGGCGTAGCCCCTGGCGATCTGGCGGAGCACTTCCTGCTCGCGTTCGGTCAACTGGTCGAGTTCTGGGTCGTTGGGCACAGGCACCGTCCCGGCGAAGGCATCGAGCACGAAACCGGCGAGTCGCGGCGAGAACACGGCGTCCCCCTCATGCACCCTCCGGACTGCATCGGCCAGATCCTCGGTGGAGATCGACTTGGTGACGTACCCCCGGGCTCCGGCTCTGATCATGGCGATGACGTCTTCGGCGGCATCCGACACGGAGAGTGCCAGGAATTTGACCTCCGGGTGGGTCTCACCGACCCTGGCGACCACAGTCGCCCCGCCACCGCCGGGCATGTGCACGTCCACGAGCACGACGTCGGGTTTGGCCCTGCGGATCGCCTCGATCGCTTCATCGACGTCGGATGCCTCGCCGGTGAGATCGAAGCTCTCACCCAACTCCGCCCTCACGCCGGCGAGAAACAGGCGATGGTCGTCGACCACGAACACCCGAATGGTCACGACGACCTCCTCATTGTCAGATGCACCTCGGTGCCCTCACCCTTCTCGCTCACGATTTCGGCTGTGCCGCCTGCTCTGCGCATTCTGGCAATGATCGACTCCGAGATGCCCTTGCGGTCGCCGGCGACCTCAGCCCGGTCGAAACCGGAGCCCTGATCACTGACCCAGGCCTGCACCGATTGCGAGCCGGCCTCGACGTACAGGGAGATGGATCCGACGCCGGAGTGCCTGGCGGCATT
>JABMPV010000106.1 GCA_013202595.1 bacterium | reverse complement strand
GATCAGAACCGGTAGTGCGGGCAGAACCGGTCGTGCGGGCGGCGTCCGCTTGAGGACGGCTGCTGAAATTCTTGGGGGGCCTCAGCCAAAAAGGGGGGAATATGGGAGTGCTGCAAGCGGGCTCTGCATCTGCGCGGACGGGGCCACGGCTCGGAAGGGCCACACGCGCGGTCCTACTTGCCGTCATGGCTTTGGCATTAGGGTTTTCGCCGGGACTGTGCCGACCGCTTCGGGCCGAGTCTCCGCGTGATCTCTCCGGATGGCTTCCGCAGGCAAGTAGCAGCGGAGACGGCGAAGAGGAACCGACCGACACCACGCGACCCCCGGCCACCACCACGACCACTCGCGGGGCATTGCCGCCCCCGGACCCCGAATCCGGCGGGGAGGTGGCGTTCGTGCTGCTCATCGTCATCGGCGTCGCCGACCATCACCGGCGGCGTGCTCTTTCCGTGGATCATCCGTCGCGAGAAGTCGAAGACGTAGGGGACGGGAAGAGGCCCCGCGTCGTGCGGGGCCTCTTGCATGTCCGGTCGTCGGTGTGATCAGGCGGCGGCAGCTTCGGGGATCGGGTCCGGAGCGAACACCGGGTTCATCGACTCGCCGGCTTCAACAGCTTGCGCCGTCCGCATCCTCTTTGGGATGAGCGTGAAGGCGATGATGACGGCGGTGAGCAGGATGATCGCCGAGATCTGGAACCCGGTCGTCATAGCGTCGACGAATGCCTGGTTGGCTGCCTCGATGACACTGGCGCCCACATCGGGAGGCAGTTGGCCTGCCGTGATGGCAGCCACGCCGACGCTCTCCGAAGCCAGTTCGGCGACCTCAGGAGAGACTCCTGTGTACTCACGCTGGTCCCCTCCTCATGAGACGGGTATCTATTCACCCATCGCAATATTAGTATAGACACAAGTATAACTCTCGACACGGATCTATTCCCGAGTCGAGACAGATGTTCAGAATCGAATACACTCGGTGCGAGGAGGCCACTCATGAAGACCCCACCCGAAGACCTCGCGCGGAAGTTGCTGGCGGTCTCGGATCAACTGACCGGGACCAACCTCGATGTGAGCATCGACGACATCGCACAGATGGCCGGAGTTCCCAGGGCGACCCTCTACTACTACTTCTCGGGCAAGGAGGACCTGGTGTCCTTCTTCCTATCGGACAAGCTCGGAAGGGCCTCGGTAGCCATCCAGAAGGCCGTGAACCGTGAAGGATCGGTCGTCGAGCGTCTCGAAGACACGCTTCGATCGGTGATGCAGGCAATGGCCGAGCATCCGGCGATCTGCACGGAGATGCCGGGGGCCATCAAGGAGGTCGCCAAGTATGGCACCGTGGTCAATGAGGCCGAACGGGTCATGGTCGCGCCGTTCCGAGAGTTGCTCATCGAAGGGAACGCCTCTGGGGCATTGGCGATCAGCGATGTCAACACCGCTGCGATCGCCTTGCTCGGGGCCGTGAACATGGTGGCGATGTTCCAATTGGTGCAGACGGGCACAATCGATGTCGAAGCCACCAACGCCTCGCTGATCCCGCTCCTGGTCGAGGGCGTGCTGCCCAGATAGACCGATCCTCCCGTCCTCCCACGGGGTGGCTCGTCTACTCTCCGACCTCAACGGAGGGATGATTGCATGCACTGCTCGTCGTGTGGTGCCGGGACAATCGAGGGTCAGAAGTTCTGCGGCGAGTGCGGCGCCGCCTTGGCTGCCGTGTGCCCTTCGTGCGGTGAATCCAACACGCCGGGGCACAAGTTCTGTGCCGAGTGCGGTACGCCACTCGGTTCCACAGCATCGGCCCCTGTCGCGACGGCGTCGGCGGTTCCTTCCTCGGCCGCCCGACGGTTCGTCACGGTCCTATTCGCCGATCTAGTCGGCTTCACCGCGTTCTCCGAGGGGCGCGATCCCGAGGAAGTTCGCGACATGCTGACCCGGTATTTCGACCGCTCCCGCGAGATCGTCGAGCGGTATGCGGGTGAGGTCGACAAGTTCATCGGCGATGCGGTGATGGCCGTGTGGGGGGCCGTCGAGGCTCACGAGGACGACGCTGAGCGAGCCGTCAGAGCGGCACTCGAGTTGGTCGATGCCACCATCGAGTTGGGAGCCGAGATCGGCGCCCCCGATCTCCGGCTGCGAGCAGGTGTGCTCACGGGCGAGACCTCTGTCGGTCCGGGCGGCAACGAGAAAGGTCTCGTCGTCGGGGACATGGTGAATACCGCGTCGCGACTGCAGTCGCTCGCCACTCCCGGCACGGTGTTCGTCGGCGAGTCGACCCGCGATCTCGTCAGAGACGTCGTCGAGTTCGAAGACACCGGCACCCATCGGGTCAAGGGCAAGGAAGCCGGGGTGCGGGCGTACCGGGCTGTCAGGGTGATTGCCGGGCATGCCGGTCGCGGTCAGTCCGACATGGTGGAGCCGCCTTTCGTGGGCCGCGACGAGGAGTTGCGTCTTCTCAAGGATCAGGTGCATGCGGTCGGTCGGGATCGCCGGGGCCGCCTCGTCTCGGTGATCGGCGAGGGAGGCATCGGCAAGAGCCGTCTGGCGTGGGAACTCTTCAAGTACCTCGACGGCCTCCCGGAGGTCACCTACTGGCACCGGGGCCGCTCGCCCTCGTATGCCGACGGCTTGACCTTCTGGGCTCTGGGTGAGATGGTCCGCCAGAGGGCCGGGATAGCCGCGCTGGACGACCCGGCCAAGAGCCGGATGAAGCTACGCACTGCTCTCACCGAGTACGTGCCGGAGGAGGACGACCGGCGCTGGCTGGAGCCCTGGCTGTCCGGTCTACTCGGGCTGGATCCGATGCCGGAAGGCGACCGGGCCGAACTCTTTGCTGCGTTGAGGACGCTGTTCCTCAGAGTGGCCGATCTCGGTCAGACGGTGCTGGTGTTCGAGGACCTCCATTGGGCCGACGACGGCCTACTCGACTTCATCGCCGAGCTGGTCGAGCGGTCGGGCAAACACCCGATCCTTGTCATCGCTCTGTTCAGGCCGGACCTGCTCGACAGGCACCCTTCCTGGGCATCGAGCCGAAGGCACTCGACGTCCGTGAGGCTGGCGCCCCTGGCCGACGGCGCGATGACGGCGATGGTCGAGGGCATGGTCCCCGGGATCCCTGGCGAGACCGTGGTCAGGATCGTCGACCGGGCCGCCGGCATTCCGCTGTACGCGGTCGAGTTCGTGCGCATGCTCATCGGTACGGGGGATGTCGTGCGCGAAGGCGATGACATCAATGTCATGGGCGACATTGCCGCGCTTGCTCTCCCCGACTCGCTCCAGGCCGTGATCGGTGCACGGATCGATCGTCTCGCGCAGCCTGATCGTTCCCTCGTCGAGAACGCAGCGGTGCTCGGCGAGTACTTCACGGTCGAGGGACTGCAGATCCTGGTCGGTGACACCGCGGCAGGCCTCACGGGACGACTGCGGGTGCTCATCGACGCCGATCTCTTCCACGTAGAAGACGATCCCCGCTCGCCGGAGCGCGGTCAGTACCGCTTCGTCCAGAGCGTCATCCGCGAGGTCGCCTACGGCAGGGTCACCAGGGCGGATCGGCGCGATCGGCATTTGCGGGTGGCCGAGTACTTCGAAGGTCTCGGCGACCCTGAACTCGCCGGAGCCGTCGCCGGCCACCTGATGGCGGCCAGAGACGCAGGCGCACGTGACGAATCGGATCGACTCGTCGAGCGCGCTCTCACCGCTCTCCAGGAGGCGGCGGAGCGAGCGGCGGCACTTCACTCTCATGGCCTGGTCCTGTCGCTGTCGGCCCAGGCGCTCGAAGTGGCTGAGACCGATGCCGCCAGAATCCCCTTCTGGCTGCTCGCAGCCCGGTCGGCCGATGCGGCGGCACAGGCGGACGCGGCCTACGGATTCTCCCAGGAGGCGGTCGATGCGGCTCACGCTCTCGGGGACCGTGGTCTCATTGTGCGCACCGTCGGCGCCCAGGGCGGTCTGCTCGCCGGGGGGTTCCGCGCCGACGAGGCGGTCGCCGCTCTCGAGCCGATCTACCGCGAGATCGAGGAGATTCTCACAGAGGACGAGTTGTACCTCGCTTCGCAAATGGCTCGCTCGTACATGCTCGATCAACGCCACGAGCAGGCGGTGGCGGTCAGTGATCGGGTTCTGGCGGCCGCTGAGGCAATGGAGGCCGAGCGAGTGGCCCTCGACACTCTCATCACGCGGGGGACGGCCCTCGGCAATCTCAAGCGGACGATCGAGGCCATGCTGATCCTCCGCGGGGCCGTCGAACTCGCCGACCGCCTCGATCTGCCGTTCGCCGCCATCAGGGCCCTCAACAACAAGTCGGTCGTGGAGAGCTTCAACAATCCCGCAATGGCTATGGAGACCTGGCGGGAGCTGGAGGAGAGAGGCGCGCGCCTCGGTGGCAAGGAGTGGTACCAGGCCGTGCTCCAGAAGGCCGGGAACCTCGCATGGGACGGTCACTTCGACGAGGCACTTGCCACTATCGAGACCGCCCTCGAGGAGGACCTTCCCGAGTTCTGGCAGATGCTCCTCGGATGGCGGGTCGCCGAGATCGATCTGCTGAGAGGACCGTCCCCTGAGGGAGTCGCCGAGATCGAGCGGATCATGTCGTATTGGGATGATTCGACAGACCTGCAGATGCGGGCTCTGAACGACATCGGGAAGGCAGGCCTCGATTTCCTCGCGGGTGACTACGAGGGGGCATTCCAAAAGGCGGCCGCCATGGCGGAGGGAGGTGGCGCCGACTTCGTGGATCTCGAGGCCGCCCGCCTCATGGCGGTGTCCGCTGCCCAACTCAGGGACCCCGCTGCGGCATCGAAGGCCGTGGCGGCGCTCGACCGAACCGGGCAAGTGGGTCCGTACGCCGCCGGCCTGCGGGCCTTCACTCACGCCGTGAACCAGGCGTTGGGGGGAGACTCTGCGGCGGCGGCGGGGTCATTCGGCACGGCCATCGAGATACTGGATCGTGTCTCGGTCGCCACCGATCGCTTCATTACCCGCGCCACATATGCCGCATTGATCGGCCCCGATCATCCGGGGGCGGCGACTGCAGCCGCCGAAGCGCAGAAGTGGCTCGATGAATCTGGCAACGTGCTGTTCGCTCAACTCTTCGCCGCAGGTCTCCCATCCGGTACAGAGCAGTCGGAGACCGCGTGACCTTTGAGCCTCTCGATGGACTTCCCGGAGCTGAACCGGATCTCGCTGCCTCCTTCCGCGCCGAATGGGAGTTCCTTGCAGCGCCGGGCACGTGGCTGACCGGCGACGAGCGGGTTGCGGTGGCTGCGGTCGCGAGAGCGGCGCGCTCGGGCGATCCGATCCCGAAGACGGCCCTGGATGCGGTCGAGGACGATGTCGCGATCACACTGGGTCGTACGCCCGGTGTGATCCGTGCCGACGTCGTCGACGCCTGGTACCGGCGGGGCCTGGTAGTCGAGCGCTACATCGAGATGGTCGGGATCGCTTCGAGGATCACAGCAGTGGATTCGTTCCATCGTGCGATGGGCCTGCCCCTCGAGGCGCTGCCCCAGCCGATGGATGGTGAGCCCACTCGGATTGCTGCTGACCCGAGCGCTCGCAGGACGAGACGGTCGTACGCTCCGACCGTCGGAGCCCCACAGATCGTGACCGTGCTGTCACTGGTTCCCGCCGAGCAGGCTGCCTGGATCCGGCTCAGTGATGCCATGTACATGACCTTCGAGGCGATGAACCTCCCCGGCGATCAACGCGGGCTCCATCGGTCCGAGATCGAGGTTGTGGCAGCCAGGACATCGCTGATCAACGAGTGCTTCTTTTGAACGACGGCGCACGCGCTGATGCTCAGGTGGAGCATCGAGGAATCGAACAGGACCGTCGAAATGAGGGCACTGGCCGACCGCTCTCTCGACCCAGTCCTGCCCGGCGGGTCCGCCCTGCTCGACCTGGTCGACGCCGTGTTGCTCGGCGCGGGAGATGGGGATGCGGCCCGCTCGGCCGTGTCCGAACGGTTCGGGTCGGGGGGCCTGGTCAGGGCTGCGGGAGTCATTGGCAACTTCGAGATGATGAACCGCCTGGCCGATGGCGTGGGTGTGCCCATCGGGCCTTCGACTCTCAAGACAGAGGCGAAACTGCTCGCGTCACTCGGCCTGGATCGAATCGCTCACTAGTCGGACTCAGTCCTGACCCGAGGGCGGGCATCCGAAGGCGACCTTGACGGTCTCGACATCCGCGGGGACCCAGGGGACGTTCTCGAGTGCCCCGGCGCCGGCAGTCGCGTCGAAGTCCTCCTGGGTGGCCCGGCAGAACGCGTAGATCTCTTGGAGCAATGCATCCGATGCCCGGCCCTCGGGCGTGGCCACCCATTCCCAGTGGTCCGTGATGGTCTCGAAGGTGGCGACTCTGGCGGCGAGAGCCTCATCTGCTGCGGTGATCCTGGCGAACAGGTCGAGTGAAGTCTCGTGGAGGCGGGCCACGGTGCGGGGTGGTTCGAGGTCCCGGATACCTTCGAGGAAATCGTCCCGAATCTCCATGCGGCCTTCCCAGTAGCGCTCGGCGCCTTCGACCGAGGGCGGGCCGGCCTGCCACACGGAGTCGAGCGAAGCGAACCGCTGCTCCATCTCATGGACCAGTTCCTCTGCGCCGTCGGCGTACTCGGCGACGGTCATCGTGCCGTCCCCACACGCGGCGGCGGCGAGAGTGAGGGCGATGATCAGGGCCGACGCACTCCTCTGCATGCGACACATCGTCGCCTACATGGAGCGACTCCGGTAGAGCCGATCGTCACCCGGACCAAGGCCCATCCGCCGACCACCGTGGCGACCGGCGGGTCGTCGTCGTGGGTCTCGATCACCGTGTTGCCCCGGAGGCCTGGCCCGGAGACCTCCGTCACGAACGGCGCTTCGTCACCGGGGTGGCGGGATCATCCAGGTCTCGTGAACGTGGTGCCAGAGGTATCAGCCCGGAGTCTCTCCATCGACGGTGAGCAGTGCTGTGGATCTGCGGGCTGTGGAATGGCTCCCGTGATCGTGCCACTCCTCGTAGGTCGCCAGCGCCGTTCCATCTGCCGACCATCGCACGGCGCCGTTCTCGATGCGGATCCGGATGTGTCTCGTACCCCGCGCGGCATGAAGACCGGCCAGGAGTCGGGTCCTGTCGATCTCGTCTCCCCCGGGAGAGATGAAGGAGAACTCCGATGCCAGGGAAGCCTCGATTCTCGAGAAATCGTCCGAGCCTTCGCCGCGCAGCAAGCGCTCGAACTCGCCGTGGAGGGCGTTGACTTCTTCCGGGACGGTCACAGGTAGAACCCGGCCGTGGGACCGTCGTCGTCCGCCCCGTAGTCCGCGGCGATCTTCGAGGCCTCATCGCTCGAGACGCCCAGCCACGACTCGATCCAGCCCAGCGCACTGCCCTCGTCGAGAGAGATGGGAGCGTCCTCATCTCCGGTTGCCGCAGCGACCGCAATGCCCAATTCGATGAGCGTGGCCTTGTAGAGGACGGCCTCGTCGATGGGGACCTTGTCGGCCAGGATCGCTTTCACGTCCTCGAACACGGCCTCCATGCCGCGATCATCGCCCTTGTAGTGCTCGAAGGTGCTCCCGAGATCGCTGTATGAGGCCATCATGACCTCCTTGGCGAGTGCCCCTCGGAGGAGTGGGGACTGATACAACTGCCTGATCCCTGCGGCGTCCTCTTCGGCGTCGACTTCGCCATCAGCGAAGCCGACGGCTCCGATCACCCACAGCGGTGCTGCGGTGAGGCGGGCCCACTCGTCATCGGAGAACTCGTCCCGGAATGCCATGTTGTCCCTTCGATCTCTCGATCGGACGATACACAGGCGGTGGCTCTCCCCGACACGGCCGCTGTCGCCGGGGCTAAGGTCCCGTCACGCCGAACCCCGGAGTGACGGAAGTGTTCAGGAGTCCGCTGCCCGACGTCGAGATTCCTGCTACTGCAGTGACTCCCGCCGTGTTTCGCCATCTCGGAGAGCTCTCCGATCGGCTCGCTGTGATGGACGGCACGACTGGCCGCTCCTACTCGTACGGATCTCTGCACGATGCAGTGATGAGGGTTGCCGGGGCTCTCCGATCGCGTCGAATTGGTGCTGGTGATGTCGTGGCGATCCTGTCTCCGAATCTCCCCGAGTACGCCATTGCTTTCCATGCGGTGCTCACCACGGGCGCCGCGGTGACGACGATCAACCCGACGTATACGGCCGAAGAGATCGAGTTCCAGGTGAACGACGCCGGCGCGTGCTTGCTGTTCACCATCCCGATGTTCCTGGACACGGCTGCGGCGGGGTGCCGCAGGAGTCCCGTCACCGAGATCGTGGTCATGGGAGGCACGGAGGGAGGCACGCCATTGGCGGATCTCATGACTCATGAGCCTCTCGACCGGCAGGTTCCGGTCGACCCCGACACCACCGTCGCCGCCCTGCCGTATTCGAGTGGGACCACCGGATTGCCCAAGGTCGTGATGCTGACCCATCGCAATCTCGTGGCGAATCTGGCTCAGTACGAGCACTCGCTCACCTTCGAGGACGATGAGCGCCTGATTGCCGTGCTGCCTTTCTTCCACATCTACGGCATGCAAGTGCTGATGAACGGAGCGCTCTACTACGGGGCGGCGACGATCACGGTGCCTCGCTTCGATCTGGAGCAGTTCTTGCAGATCTGTCAGGACCAGAAGGTCACCCAGGCGTTCCTGGTGCCCCCGATCATCCTCGCGTTGGCCAAACACCCGATGGTCGATCGGTTCGATCTATCTGCGTTGCGCCGGGTCGTCTCAGGCGCCGCTCCGCTCGGATCAGACCTTGCTGAAGAGGCCGCCGCGAGGATCGGTGCGGACGTGGTCCAGGGATACGGGCTGACGGAGACCAGTCCGGTCACCCACGCGACGCCACCCGGCATGTACAAGGCCGGGTCGATTGGCGTGGCCATCTCCAATACGGAGGTGAGGGTCATTGACACCGAGACGGGGGCCGATCTGGGCGTAAACGAGGACGGTGAGATTCTGCTGCGGGGACCTCAGGTGATGGTGGGGTATCTCAGCAAGCCGGAGGCCACTGCTGTGACAATCGACGCCGACTCCTGGCTGCACACAGGCGACATCGGTCATGTCGATGACGACGGGCATTGGTACATCGTCGACCGCCTCAAGGAACTCATCAAGTACAAGGGGTTTCAGGTGCCTCCGGCCGAATTGGAGTCGTTGCTTCTGACATACCCCGACGTCGACGACGCGGCTGTCATTCCGATCCCCGACGTCGAAGCGGGTGAACTCCCCAAGGCGTTCGTCGTGCTGAAGCCGGGTCACGAAGTGGCAGCCGAGGACGTCATGGAGTTCGTGGCGGGGCACGTTGCCCACTACAAGCGGATCAGGCAACTGGAATTCGTGGCCGAGATCCCCAAGTCGGCCTCGGGCAAGATCCTGCGCCGGGTACTACGCGATCGCGAGGCCGATCGAACTGCGTGATGTGAGATGCGGGCGCGGGGATCGGCCTCCGCTGCAACGGAGGGTGTCTGCGCTCTCAATCCGGGTGGGACAGCTGTTGGATGGCTCAACTCGGAGCCGGTCGGAGAGGGGCAACCCGGTAATAGACTCGTACGGAATCCCGGCCCTTCCCAGGTCCGGACACGTCTAAGCCGGAAGGTAGGTTCGGTCATGACCGGCGCGAGAATGACATCGCGCGAGCGGGTCCACACGGCTCTGGAACACCGGGAGCCAGATCGTGTGCCCACGGCCCTGTGGGGCGGGCCCTACGGCCTGGTGGATGACCTGTATCTGGCGCTGATCGAGGAACTGGGCTTCGACGAGCCGGTTTCCCCCTTCCGGAGCGGCCACAACGTCTCCTACATCGATGATCGGGTACTGGATGCCCTGGGCACCGATACCCGGTACGTGTGGCCGGGGGATTCGCCAAGCAGTCCGCGCCTGTCGGAGAGCGGCGCATTGCTCGATGGCTACGGACAGCCGTGGGTCAAGGCGTTTCCGTATTCGTATCCAGGCGTCGGGATGCTCGCTGATTCAGTCGTCGAAGATGTCGACCGTTTGGTGACCTGGCCCGATGTGTCCGATCCGCGCTGGACCGCAGGTGTCGCCGAGAGAGCTCGCTACCTCCACGAGGAGACCGACTACTTCGTGATCGGGCGCATGGTCACATCACACGGCGTGTTCCAGACCGCCGGTGATCTGCGCGGCATGGGGAGGTTCCTGCTCGACCTGGCCCGCGGCGATGAGCTCGCTTCGCTCCTGATCGAGCGCGTCACCGAAACGATCGATGGCCTGTTGCGCGGCTATCTCGGTGCATGCGGCGAGTACCTCGACATGATCGAGCTTCCCGGCGACGACTATGCCGGCACCGAGAACCTGATCATCTCGCCGCGGATGTTCCGCAGCCATTTCAAGCCTGCGCTGGAGCGCCTGGTGGGGACCGTGAAGGAGTTCCGCAGTGATCTCAAGGTGATGTTCCATAGCGACGGGGTGATCGAGTCGCTGATCCCCGATCTCATCGACGTCGGCATCGACGTCATCCACCCACTGGAGCCCCTCCCGGCGATGGACCTCACGAAGGTGAAGGCCACCCACGGGGATCGGATCTCGTTCATCGGAAGCATCGACATCGTCAACGCCATGCCGGGTTCCGTCCAGGACGTCGAAGACGAGGTTCGGCGCCGGATCGGGCAACTGGCACCCGGTGGCGGGTACGTGCTGGCCCCGGCGAATCATCTGCAGTCCGACGTCGCTCCCGAGAACGTGATAGCTCTCTTCGAAGCCGCTCGCCGTCACGGGTCCTATCCGATCGGCGTGTGATTGCTCCGGTCGGTCCGGCGACCGGGGTATCTGTCTCAATCGAGATACTTGATCCACAGGTCTGACTTGAAGACGGTGCGAAAGCCGATGGCCCTGTAGAACTCCTGGCCCGACCCCACCCAGGCGACATCGGCGCCTTCGGCCGCTGCCCGGCGTACCGCCTCCAGGACCACCGCCTTCCCGAGTCCCGCTCTTCTGAAATCCGGATCGGTCGCAACCGGTTCGACATAGGCCACGCGGTTGTCCGGCACCACCCACATCCCTGAGAACGAGACGTACTGCCCGTCGAGAGCCACTGCGACGATGGTGAGGTCCTTGCGGTAGTTCGGGGCGCTCTGGGCGAACACCCTGCCGATCACTTCGTCGGCCGGTGGGTGGTCCGGATGCCCGAACCCTCTCCAGAGGACGGCGTTGACCTTCCTGAGGTCGTTCTCGTCGGCGAGGCTCTGAATGGTGAACCCCGCCGGGAGGGGAGCACTTTGGAGCGGAGTGCTCAGATCCAACCGAGAGTGCTCTTCGGCGTGATCCGCCTCCATCACCAGGCCGTGGTCTGCGGCGATCTCCTGGAGTGCAGTGTCCGATTCATGGATGAAGACGCCGAGGATCTTCCGGCCGAACGTCTTGGAGTGGCCACCCAGACATGCGACGGCGTGCTCCATGAGAGCCAATTTCGCGTCGTCCCGATCGGGATGCGCCTGGAGGTAGAGGAATGCCGGGGTGTGTTCGAAATGGACGATCCCGACGATCTCCCCACCGTCCTCTGCGACGCCGCAGCTTTCCAGCGGTTTGCCGAGAATGAAGGGGTGGTGGTGCATGTACTCCCACCTGGGCTGCAGCCAGTTGTTGAATGTCTCGCCGGGGCGGTAGGTGTCGATGAGGAAGCGATCGATGCGGGCGTAGTCGGCAGGATGCTGGTAGGGGCGCACGACGATGCTCATGTGACGAGTCTCGTCGTTCGGTGATCGCCGTGATCGGCGCGCGGGCCTAGATTGGCCGCATCGAAGGGAGCAGCATGACGAACGATGGCCACGGTTTCGGATCGGAGCCGGCGGAGGGAGTGGATTCGGCGCCTGTCGCCGGTACCGGGGCAAAGACACCCGAAGCGACGCTGCGTACGGCTCTCCTCATCTACGCAGCGATCAATGCCGTCTCCGGCGTCCTGTTCCTGGCGCTCCCGCGATTCATCTGGGACACGATCGGCGGGGTCGAGGACGTCTACATCCAGGCCTACGACTCCACCCGGATGGTGGGCGGCGTCTTCATCGCCCTGGCGATAGGTGCTCTTCTGGTGGCCCGCAATCCACGCGGCCAGAACACTCTCGTGACGGTGATGGTCATCGAAGCCGCGTTGGCCGCCGTCGGCGGGTTCTGGACCCTGTTCGCCGACGATGCGCCGACCAATCTCCCCCTCGAGATCCTGATACCGGCGGCATCGGCCGCCGTTGCCGGGTACCTGGGGTGGGCCAGGGTGAAGGCCAGGAGGATCCTCGGCACCGACGACGCGTAGGGCCTCCCCGGGTCACCCCGGACCTCTGCCGACAGGCGCGGCGCCTGTGTGCCCGGGGCGCACAGGAATCGGCTCCAAGGGGGGTCACTCGTGGATCCATCGATGGCTCACACAGTGATCCGAGGCCGATCCAGTTCCTGTGTGCCCTAACCTATGGAACGGCTTCCAATGAAACACGGAGTTCTCCAAATGAACCAGCAACAACTGCAGCAGATGCGCTCGGGGCGGGGTTTCATCGCTGCCCTCGACCAGAGCGGTGGCAGCACCCCCAAGGCGCTTCTCTCGTACGGTGTCGAGGGCGACGCCTACTCCAACGACGACGAGATGTTCGACCTCGTCCACCAGATGCGAAGCCGCATCATGACCAGCCGCGCCTTCAACGGTGAGCGGGTCATCGCAGCCATCCTCTTCGAGATGACAATGGACCGTGAGGTCCTCGGCCACGGCACCGCCTCATACCTGTGGAACGCCAAACAGGTCGTCCCCTTCCTCAAGGTCGACAAGGGCCTTGCGGACGAGGACAACGGGGTCCAACTCATGAAGCCGATGCCCGACCTCGACGCATTGCTCGCCAAGGCGGTCGAGAAGGGTGTCTTCGGCACGAAGATGCGCTCGGTCATCAAATTGGCCAACCCTTCCGGTGTCGCCGCGATCGTCGATCAGCAGTTCGAGGTGGGAGCCCAGATCACCAACGCCGGCCTGGTTCCGATCCTGGAGCCCGAGGTCGACATCCACAGCCCCGAGAAGGCAGAGGCCGAGGAGTTGCTCAAGGCACGCATCCTCGAAGGGCTCCCCGGCGTCGATGAGGACAAGCCGGTCATGTTCAAGCTGAGCCTGCCGAGCACCGACGATTTCTACACCGAGCTCATCGCGAGCCCCAAGGTGGTCCGCGTGGTCGCCCTGTCCGGCGGCTACAGCCGCGACGAGGCCAACACCCTCCTCGCAGGCAACCACGGGATGATCGCCAGCTTCAGCAGGGCCCTCGCCGAGGGACTCTTCGCGCAGCAGACCGACGAGGAGTTCAACGCAACGCTCGACGCCTCCATCCAGGCGATCACCGACGCGTCCCTGACCTGATTCGACCCGTCCGTTCGAGGCCCCGGGGAGTTCCCCGGGGCCTCGTCGCGTGCGGGGTGACGGCGGTCCCCACGCCGATACACTTCGATTGGGGACCGGCCTACCCTGGGCGCCGTTCCTTTCAACGGAGGCTCTGTGAACGTCGATCTCGCCCGACTCGCCGAGGACTACTGGCAGTATCGCCTCGCGACGTTCCCCACTCAGTCGATGATGCTGGGAGACCATCGATTCGACGATCACATGGAATCGATGTCGCGGGACGCCGAGGATGCCCACATCTCGAGTCTCAGGGGCTTCGCAGATCGAGCCGAGGCATTCGATGCCGGCGCTCTCACGGCCGATGAGCGCATCACGCGTGAAGTGCTGGTGCATGTCGCTCGCGCCGAGGCTGGTGAGGAAGAGGGGCGTTTGGCAGAGATCGACGTCAATCCGGCCGTTGGGTTCCAGGCGATGCTGCCGGTTGCCTTTCCGCAGTTGCCCATCACCGAACCCGAGCATGCCGAAGCGTTCGAGTCCAAGCTGGGCGATCTCGGACGGCTGTTCGATGAGCGCACGGAGCGGCTGCGTGAAGGCGTCGCCGCCGGGCGCACACCCGTCGACCTGCACGCTCGGGGGGTCGTTGCCGCCCTCGATGCTCAGTTGGCTCTCGATCCCGCCGACGATCCGCTGCTCAGGGTCAGGGTGCCTGCATCGTTTGATGAGGCCCGGACCGCCGAGTGGAAGGGCCGCCTCGCCCGGATACTCGAGGAGAAGGTGCGGCCGGCCTATCTGAGGCATCGCAACGCCATCGCAGACGAGGTGCTCCCCGCATCGCGATCGGTCGACAAGCCCGGTCTTTGCCACGTGCCGGGGGGCGACGCCGCCTACCGGGCGGCCATGTATCGGTACGTCACGCTCGACAAGGATCCTGAAGATGTCCACCGCATCGGTCTGGAGCAGGTCGAGCGTCTCGAGGCCGAGTACCTGGATCTCGGGTCCAAGGTGCTGGGCTCCACCGATCTGGTTGAGATATTCGATCGCCTGCGCAACGACCCGGAACTGCACTTCTCCGAAGGTCCCCCGATCGTCGTGGCGGCAGAGGCAGCTCTGGCCAAGGGCAAGGCGGCCATGCACGAGTACTTCGGCCGGCTTCCCAAGGCGGACTGCCTCGTGTCGGAGACGCCGTCCGGCCCGATCGCCTTCTACTTCCCGCCGGCCGCCGATGGGTCGCGGCCTGGCACGTTCTTCGTCAACACGTCGGAGCCCGCCAACTGGGGGACCTTCCAGATCCAGTCGATGGCGTTCCACGAGGGCATTCCGGGACATCACCTGCAGTTGGCGATCGCCCAGGAGTTGGATGACGTTCCCCAGTTCCGACGGAACGCGTTCATCTCGGCGTATGGAGAGGGCTGGGGGCTCTACGTCGAGCGCCTGGCAGAAGAGATGGAGATGTACGACTCGGATCTCGATCGAATCGGGATGCTCTGGGGAGACTCCATGCGGGCCTGTCGTCTCGTCGTGGATACCGGGATGCATGCGCTCGGGTGGACCAGGCAGCAGGCGATCGACTACGTAGTTGCCAACTCACCGATGGCCGTCGGTCAGATCGAGGCCGAGATCGATCGGTATGTCGGCATGGCCGGGCAGGCGCTGTCCTACATGCTCGGCCGTATCGAATTGCAGGGTTTGAGGGCCGAAGCAGAGAAGACCATGGGCGACAGGTTCGATCTCTCCGGCTTCCACGACCTCGTCCTCGGCTCGGGCGTCGTGCCGCTCGACACACTCGGTCGGATGGTCAGAGAATGGACAGCGGCCGGATAGGAAACAGGCGATTGGAGGGCACTCCGTGGGTGATGGAGCAAAGGGAAGGGTCCTGGGAGTGTTCGCCGGCCCGGTTCGGCAGCTCGTGGTGCGGGGCAGGGTCCATAACACAGCCATCGTGAGAGACCCCGTGTCCGAACCGGCGGTGGTCACGACGCTCGGTCTCGCCGACGACGAGCACCAGTACCACGAGCACGGCGGAGCCGACCAGGCGGTGTGCGTCTACTCGGCCGATCACTATCCGACCTGGCGTACTGAGTTCGATCTCGATCTCCCCACAACGGGGGCATTCGGCGAGAATCTCACAGTGGAGGGTCTCACCGAGTTCGAGGTGTGCATTGGTGACGTCTTCGAGATCGGAGAGGCGCTACTCCAGGTGACCTCGCCGCGGTCGCCCTGCTACAAGATCGGCCTGCTGTGGGACCGGAGCGCTCTCCCGGTCCGCATGCAGGAGGCCGATGCTGCCGGGTACATGCTGCGGGTTCTCAGGGAGGGAGCGGTCTCTACCGGCGATGAGGTGATCCTGGTCGAGCGACCCGAAGTCGCGATCACGGTGGCGGAGGCATCGCGGGTCGTCAATCGCGACCGCGACGACTGGGGAGCGATCGAGCGACTCGCTGGGATCCCTGAACTCGCTTCCGACCTCCGAACGAAGCTGCTGGCCAGAATCGCATCCGACGATGGGGGTGAGCAGGAGGCCCGCCTGTTCGGGATCGGGGAAGGTGAACCGCTCGAATGAGACTGAGCCGGAAGGAGAGCCGCTGATGGCTGGAGGCGCCGTTGCCACGGTGCAGATCGACAACGAACGGACGAATGTCACCGAGTGGTCGCTGCCTCCTGGAGGGAGCACCGGCCTCCACAGGCATCAGCGTGACTATGTGGTGGTCCCGCAGACCTCGGGGCACCTGACTCTGATGCTCCCGAACGGTGAGCGAACCGTCGCCGGAGTGACCGCCGGACAGGCGTACTACCGCTCGGCCGGGGCCGAGCACAACGTGTTCAACGAGGGCGAGTCCACGGTCGTATTCGTAGAGATCGAGATCAAGTAGCAGAGCCCGCCTGAGGCCGAATGGCCTTGGGTCGTCCTCAGCCCTCGACGATGCGGTAGAGGTTTCCGTCGGTGCTGCTCATGTACATCTCACCCGACTCATCGACGCCGAACGAGGTCAGTCCGGGCGTCGACAGCGACGGCCAATCGCGCAATTCGTAGGGGCCTTCCCCATCGAGGCGGAACGACGAGATGGCCCCCGAGCAGAAGTCGCCGTAGAAGTAGGCGCTGCCGAGCCCGGGGATCGCCGAGCCCCGGTAGACGTATCCGCCCGTGATGGAGCAGGCTCCCCCCTGGTGGGGATACACGAGGGCGGGGAGGGTGAAGGCCCCGGGGTTGCAGTCGGATAGAGCGAAGCACGAGTTGCCCTCGATGATGGGCCAGCCCAGGTTGAGACCGCGGCTGAGCCGATTGACGATCGAGACTTCCTCCCATTCGTTCTGGCCGACGTCGCCGATGAAGAGATCGTCGCCGTCGAACGAGAATCGCCACGGGTTGCGGAGACCGTAGATCCACACTTCGGGCGCTCCGGGACCCGATCCATCTGCCCAGGGGTTCTCGGGCGGAATCCCGTAGGGGTCGCCGGAGTCGACGTCGATGCGCAGGATCGTGCCCAGCAGCGTGGCAGGGTCCTGACCGTTGCCATAGCGATCGTCGGCGCCACCGCCGTCTCCGAGAGCGATGTAGAGATACCCATCGGGCCCGAAGGCGATCATCCCTGCGTTGTGGTTGGCAGCGGGTTGGCTGATGGTGAGCAGGACCCGGTCTCCTCCTCCGACTGTGTGCTCCTCGATGACGGTGTGCCCGTCGCCACGCCCCGTGTAGTCGACGAAGAATCTGCCGTTCTGGTCGAAGTCGGGATGGAACGCCAATCCGAGCAAGCCCCGCTCGCCGCCGAACGAAACCCGGTCTGTGATGTCCAGGAACACCGATCGCCCGGCGCCGCCGAGCACCTCGATGCGGCCGACCTGGTCGACCACATACAGCCGACCACCCTCTCCCGTTGCGAACACCGGTTGCTCGAAGCCGGTGGCCACCAGTTCCCGGGACAGCGTGAGGTTCGCAAGTGGCTGTGGCACGACTGTCGATGTCGTGGTCGCCGGCGCCCGGGTGGTCGTCGTCGTGCTCGTGGAGGCGGTGGTGGTGTGACCCTGAGAGGTGGTGGTGGATGGCGCCGGGCCGGTTGTGGTGGCTTCGGCCGGTGACGGGGCCGACGTCGTCATCGGCCCCGTAGTGGTCGAGGTCGCTCCCACCGACAGCGTGGAAGGAGGGATCTCGCTGGAGACCGGAGGAGACCCGTCACCGGCGCACGCAGTGGCGGTCAGCAGGGCGGCGATGATGAGGATGAGGCGTCGCACGGGGAGGGAGCGTACCCGGGGTTGATCGACAGGATGTCCCGACGTAGGCGCATCAGGCGATGCGAGGCTCACAACCAGGTGTTCCGATCCCCTCGATCCGGGGTGGTGGTGTGGTGGGTAGACATCCCACGGGTGTAAGTGTCAAGCGGCGATGTCGTTGCGGTGTGCCCAGGCGGTGTGTTCGTTGTAGGGGGTTTGGTGTTTGAGGCAGCCGTGGAGGATTCCGACGAGGCGGTTGGCGAGGGCCCGGAGGGCCTTGTTGTGGGTGTCGCCGGATCGTCGTCGGTGGTCGTAGAAGGCTCGGGCCCCGGGGCTTGGTGTGATGGCGGCGAATGCCCATTGGTGGCAGGTGTTGGCGAGCCGTTGGTTCTTTGCGTATCGGGCCAACACGACGTGGTGTTTGCCTGAGGCTCGGGTGATGGGTGACGTGGCGGCGTAGTTTCGGCGAGACTTGGCGCTATCGAACCGGTTCGGGTCGTCCCCGAACTCGGCGAGCACCCGGGCGCCCAGGATCGTCCCGAGTC
>JABMPV010000105.1 GCA_013202595.1 bacterium | reverse complement strand
TGAACTCGCCGACGATCGAGCCTGCGGCGTGGTGACCTCGTATGTCCCTCAGGTGCAGTGGTACTCGGGGTGTCGCGCAGGGGTGTACGACCTCGAAGAGGTTGGGTTCCCGCGCCGGATCATGGCGGAGAGCGAAGTCGTGTGGATGATCCGGGTCCCTGCCGGGAAGCGGCAGCCCGACGACGACCTCTGGCAGCGCTACCTGGCCGAGACCGGTGGGCTCGTGTTCGAGACCGAGGGCTCGCGGCCCGTCGAGGTGTATTCCGTCACAGGCGGCTGAGCGCACCTCCTGAGGTTGCGGGACCCCTCCCTTGGCCAGGAACCAGGCTCCGTCTACACTGCCGATCGGGCCGTCGTGCCCAACCCCTCATCCGGCAGGCGTTCGCCGCCGTGCATGCAGGGGATCCGCTACCACGCAGCCTGGAGGCATTCGTGAAGCTGTTCCTCGATACGGCACATCTCGCCGACATCGAGACCGCCGTTGGCTGGGGCATCCTCGAAGGTGTCACTACCAACCCGACTCTGGCGGCACGGGAGGGGATGGAATTCCCCGACCTCGTCAAGGCCATCACCGACATCGTGCCCGGTCCCGTATCGGCTGAGGTCGTTGCCGAGACTCGTGAGGAGATGGTCGATCTGGGGCGTGCCCTCAGAGCCATCGCCGGCAATGTGTACGTCAAGGTGCCGATGACCCGCGAGGGTGTCGCCGCCGGAGCCGTGCTGGCCCGCGAAGGGGTTCCCGTCAACGTGACGCTCGTCTTCTCGCCCACCCAGGCGATCCTCGCAGCCCGCATCGGGGCGGCCTTCGTGTCGCCGTTCGTCGGTCGAATCGACGACATCGCAAACGACGGGATGTCGCTCCTCTCGGAGATCGTGGAGATCTACGCCGTTCAGGGATATGACACCGAGGTGCTCGCAGCCAGTCTGCGCCATCCCCAGCACGTCGCCCACGCCGCGCGACTCGGGGCCGATATCGCCACCATGCCGTTCTCGGTCATGGAGAAACTGTTCAACCATCCGCTCACAGACATAGGCATGGAGCGCTTCAACGCCGATTGGGAGGCCTATCAGGCCGCCCTCGCCGACAAGCGGTCCGATGTCTCCGGCTCCGGAGGGGGCACACGATGACCAGCAGGTCCAAGTTGCAAGGAAAGACTCTCGACGAACTGCGGGCCATCGCGGCATCGCTGGAGGTCGAGGGCCACGAGACGCTCCAGAAGTCGAAGCTCGTCGCAGCCATCGCCGGGTCCGACAGCTTCGAACTGAGTGATGAACCCGCCCCGGTCGATCTTCCCGCCATCGAGGAAGTCCGCACGGCGAATGCCGACGCCGCCGAGGCCACATCCAACGGCGGGCCAAAGGCCGATGCCGAATCGGGCGATGCGTCCGACAAGGACGAACCGAGCGTTGAGGTCGTCGCAGACGGAGGCACCGAGGCAGAGGCTTCGGTCGATGCCCCGGCTGAAGGCGAACCGAAATCGGCCGGCGAGCGGAAATCCGCCGACAAACCGAAATCGGCCGACAAACCGAAATCGGCCGACGAGCGGAAATCGGCCGGCGAGCGGAAATCGGCCGGCGAGCGGAAATCGGATCCCGGATCCACAGAGAGTTCGGCTCGAAGCGCGAGTGGAGAGCGCAAGAGTCAGGGCGGCCAGAGTCAGGGCGGCAGGAGTCAGGGCGGCCAGAGCCAGGGTGGCAGGAGTCAGGGCGGCCAGAGCCAGGACCACGGTCACGAGCAGGAGCGTTCTGACAGCAATCGCAAGCGGCGCCGCCGGCGCAGCGGCAGCGGTGGCGGTGGCGGTGACAGCCAGCGTGATCGCGAACCCATCGACGAATCTCAACTCGAGCATCGCGAGGGAACGCTCGACATCCTTCCCGAGGGGTACGGATTCCTCAGGGTCACCGGGTACCTCCCCGGCGACCAGGACGTGTACGTCTCAGCCAGCCAGGTCCGAAAGTTCGGTTTGCGCAAGGGCGATCATATGGGCGGGCCCATCCGCCTGCCTCGTTCGCAGGAGAAGTTTCCCGCGCTCGTCAGGATCGAGACGATCAACGGCGGGTCCATCGAGGATGCCCGCAAGCGTCCGAAGTTCGGTGATCTGACACCGCTGTTCCCCGACGAGAGGCTCCGTCTCGAGGTCCCCGATCAGCCCAATCACGTCCTGGCGCGCATCGTCGACCTGATCGCGCCGATCGGCAAGGGCCAGCGTGGCCTGATCGTCTCACCTCCCAAGGCGGGCAAGACGACGGTGCTCAAGGAGATGGCCAATTCGATCGCCTTGAACAATCCCGAGTGCCACCTCATAGTCGTGCTGGTGGACGAACGGCCGGAAGAGGTCACAGACATGCAGCGCTCGGTGAAGGGCGAGGTCGTGTACTCGACCTTCGATCGCCCGGCCGAGGAGCACACTCAGGTGGCCGAATTGGCGATCGAACGAGCTAAGCGACTCGTCGAATCCAAGGCCGACGTCGTCATCCTGCTCGACTCGATCACTCGACTGGCCAGGGCGTACAACCTGGCGGCGCCGGCCAGTGGCCGGATCCTGTCGGGTGGCGTCGACTCCACTGCGCTGTATCCGCCCAAGCGGTTCTTCGGTGCGGCGAGGAACATCGAGGAGGGCGGGAGCCTCACCATCCTGGGCACTGCGCTGGTCGAGACCGGCAGCCGGATGGACG